>JAGWBT010000082.1:0-366 GCA_021295755.1 Candidatus Poribacteria bacterium | reverse complement strand
AGTCAATCAGTTGAACCTGTAGACTCAAATTTACTCCTAGATACCTACTAGAAATAACGAATTTAAACATGGATTAGAAAGGAATGACCCCATGAACGCCTCAATCAAAATTGATCATGTCGCTGTCATGGTCAGCGATCTGGAAAAATCGCTGCACTTCTATCGCGACCTACTCGGACTGGAAGTCGTCTCTCCCGAAGAGCACAGCGACGGTCCGATCTCCGAAATGGTTGCAATCCCCAAGGTACACATGCGCGAGTATCGGCTACGTGCGCCCGGCGGTATACATGGCCACACCCGAAACGACGGACCGGGCTTCACGCTGGATCTCATCCAATGGCTCAATCCCACCAGTCCCGTTGAACG
>JAGWBT010000081.1:25004-42959 GCA_021295755.1 Candidatus Poribacteria bacterium | reverse complement strand
GAAACGTGCGGCGCGATTAATACATTTTCCATTTCCCACAGTTCACTGTCTTCGGGCAGCGGTTCAGTTGCAAAGACATCCATTGCTGCTGCGGCTAGCCGTCCCTCACGCAACGCTGTTGCCATCGCTGCTTCGTCAACGATGCCGCCCCGTGACATAGGCACTATCATCGCCGTGGGTTTCATCAGTGCTATCTGTTCTGCGCCGATCATGCCGTGCGTCTCCGGTGTGCGGGGAACGGCGATTAGTAGGTAGTCGGATTCGCGCAACAGGTCGTCGATTCGATCAAACCCCCACACGGCACTGACGTAGTCCGGCTTGTCGCCCGGATAGAGGTCTACGGCGCTGATTCGCATATCGAACGCACTTCCCCGTTTGGCGATCTCGCGTCCGATGTTTCCAAATCCGATGATCCCCATCGTGCTGTTGGTCAACTCTAGCATCTTGGGGCGAATTTTACCTATTGCCCACTCCTTTTGTTGCTGTGCCAAGATGGAATCTTTGATCCCGCGGGTTAAGGCAAGAATCATGGCGATCGCGCTTTCTGCGACGCAAGCAGCGTGGGTGCCGCTAGCGCTGGTGAGTAGGACATCGCTCTCCACTAGTTCGGGGATCGAGACAAAATAGTCTACCCCGGAGCTGGGGGACTGAATCCATTTGATGTTTTTGGCAGCTAAAAAGAGGTCGCGGTTGAGCCACCCGATGTAGACATCGACATCCGCGATAAGCCTTGGTGCATCTTCTGGCGTGGCACAGTGGATAAATTCTATGTCAGGATATGTTTTCTCGAATTCGGGGATCCCGTCTTCGAGTTTCATGTGGTTGGGTCCGACCAAAATCTTCATCTACAGTCTATTCTCCTTCGTATATGTGAACAAATTTCTTTCAAAAGCGTGGTTTCTGAGAATCGTAACATGGTATACTTAACATCGTATAAAATTGCGATTTGAATCGCCCGATTTGTCGGGAGGTTAATCCGCCACAAAATTCAATTTATAGTCGCAGGCAGTATACCATATCTATCGCTAATCTGAAACCTATTTTTTCCAAAGTGAGTTCCTGTTGCAGTGAAGAGGAGATAAAGATGACCAAAGATTTGAATCAGCGTTTGGAAGAATACAAGGCAAATGGTTTCACCGTTTTTGAGGGTTTGTTCAGCGAGGCGCAGATGCAGCGTTGGCGTGAGAGGCATCGGGAGTTGATGGAGGATTATGACGGGCAGACTTGGTTCGGCAATATGCTCGAATATGCACCAAAATTGATGTGGCCCGCGGTGAAGCATCCGACGATACTCGATTTTTTGGAGTTGGTGATGGGACCGTTTGTGCAACTCGATAACCTCACCCTTGCTGCGTTTCCGAGTGTCCCCAAGGATCAGGCTGAGGCGCGGGCGTCCGGTTGGCACCGAGATCGGTGGGCAAAGCTGCCGCAAAAGGATATTTACGAGCGTCCGCTCGCCGCGAATGCGATTAGTTATTTGCAGGATTTAACGGATGAATACGGTCCGTTGCGGGTGATTGTCGGATCGCATCGGCAGCCGATTACGATAGAAACCGAAGATCGGAATAAGCCGCATCCGGACGAGACTTTGCTCTATATGAAAGCTGGTGATGTCGTTGTGACACACAACCATCTCATTCATTCGGGAACGCCGAGCACTGCCGATGGTTTACGCTACTTTTTCAGTATCTATTATAACTCGACGTGGCTCAAGCATACCGATAACCATAGCGGTCCGTTGACGCAACGCCTCCTTGAGGAGGCACGTGAGCGTGACGACCACCGACTGATGCGACTTTTGGGGGTTGATACTCAGTTGCAGCCGCGCTGCAATTCGGGATTTCTGGCTCCGGATGAGGATCGGTGGGAGGAATGGATTGCTGCGGATCGCGCTGCGGTTAAGGCCGAGTAGTTCATTGGTTCATTGAATTGGTGGATACCTGTCTGAATCAAGATACCCAGGGTTGAAGGATTTACAGGATAAAAACCGTGAGGCGTAAAACGTAATGCGTAAGAAAAAACAGAATTGGCATCTGCGTTCCCTACGAATACACCTTGCCGTACTAAATCGTTGGAGTTATGGGTGTTGGGTTTCACGGTGTCCGTTCAACCCAACCTACGGTGATAATGGAGTGCAGTAGGTCGATTTTCCAAAATCGACGTTTGGTTGTCGAGATGTGAATCTCGACCTACGCACTACTTAGGAGATTAGGTTAGCGTTCGATGTTAGAAGCCGAGTGACGCTGCGATGCCGTACTCCTCCGCCAAAGACTTGAGGGTATTCCACGTAGCATCTTCGATGAAAATGCCCTCCTGTAACTTCTGCTGAGTCCGCAGATGTTCTAATTCGCCGGGATAGAAGACTTCTGTAAAGCCGGTCGCTGGGGGACAACTTTTCAGATAGGCGGCGAACTCTGCGACCTCATTCTTGAATTCAGCGAGGGGGCGGAAAGCGTCTACATTGAATGCTGCCATGAAACAACCGTCGTTATGCTTGCCCGCCGGATCATGCCCGAAACCGAGACCGGTGAGGATACCTGAAAAGATTTCGACCATCACCGAGAGTCCGTATCCCTTGTGTCCCTCTGGTCCGCCTAGTGGGAGTTGAACGCCGCCACGCCCCAAGTCTTCAGGGTCTGTCGTCTGATTCCCATCTTTATCAAGAATCCAACCTTCTGGAATTTCAGTTCCACGTGCACGCGCCACACTTATTTTGCCTCCCGCAACAGCACTGGTAGCCATATCTATGAACAGGGGGCCCTCCAGATCGCTGGGCATCGCGATACAGATGGGATTTGTGCCGAGACGTGCTTCTCTGCCGCCGAATGGTGCGACTGATTTGCTGGTACGCCCGGAGTCGGCGGTCATCATACCGATGAGATCCGCTTGCGCCGCCATGATGGGGTAGTCGGCTACCCGTCCGACGTGGCTCTGTTGGTAGACCGTGGTGGCTGCGACGCCGTGCTGTTTTGCCTTGTCGATGGTGATTTGCATTGCTCGCTCGGAGACCACGTATCCGAATCCCCAGTTGCCGTTGATGACTGTGGTGACGCTGGTTTCTTGGACGATCTCGAAGGGGGCACCCGGTACAATGTGACCCCGTTTTATCCTATCGATGTAACCGGGGATGGCAATAATCCCGTGTGAATCGTGACCCGCTAGATTGGCACCCATGGAATGCCGCGAGATGATTAACGCTTCCTCTGCGCTGGCGCCGGCACCCTGAAGGAGTTGGGAAGCGATTTCTCGTAATTGGTCGGCTGAAATGGTCGGCATTATATTCTCCTGATTCGGTCTGAATAGAATGTATGTTTAATACTCCTGCCCGATCGACTGGCATTAGAGCTTTAATCTAGCAGAATCGGGGTACTTTGTCAAGTTGAAATTGGAGGTGATGCGTGAAACGTGATACGTAATATGAATCTCGACCTCCGAGGGTGGTGCCTACTTAAAATTTAGGCAATGCGCTGCTTAAATTTTCAGCAGTTTAGTGAAAACCGTGTCAACCTCCCGGCGATAAGCCCACAGAAATAATCATCTCGAAGATCAAGCCCACCTACTGTTTCTCCCCACGGCGCACAGATTTTTCAAAGTAAAAAATACCCCTTCTCAATCTTTGGCATATTTTTTGCCCATGCTTATCATCGTATCCTATTCAGGTCGTTGATGAAGGCCCTCATTTCAAGAGTAGGGCGTCTGATTCGGCAATAGACCGTTTGAAAGCAAGTGTGGACGAAATCCATAGCGACGCTTTCAACATCATTCCAAAAATGGAGGGTAGTTGATGATTTTAGCAAAGTTAAAGGTCAGAGGTATCCAGTTGTCTTTCTGTTTTTTTACTATGTTGGCGCTGACTTTCGCGCTCGGTTCTGCTTCTGCGGAGATTAAACTGAACGATAACCTGGCGATATCGGGCTTTCTTGATATGTCGACCGTAACGACTATGGGTGATGAGACTGAAACAAGCCTGTCTTTCGATCAGTTCGAGATGGACTTTCACCTGAACTACGGTTCAGTCACTGGGCAGGTTGATATTGATAGCACTGATCCGAATCAAGGCATCAAACTGGAGCAGGGTTTTGTAACGTACACGGCTCCAAAAGATATGCTACCCGGTGTGAGTATTACTGCGGGGCGTTTCCTCAGTTCCTTAGGATTTGAAGCGGCAGAGCCGACAGGTCTCTATCAATACTCCTTTTCAGAAGGTATTCCCTATCCTGGGTATCAGAACGGTGTCGCAGTTAATGTTAAACCGATGAAAGAGGCAGGCCTTTACGTCGCGTTTGTGTCGAGCGTTTGGGATGCCAACGAGACGGACGCGGGCACTCCTGGCATCGAAGCCCAACTTGCATTGACCCCAATTGAACAGATTACTGCAAAGGTTGGTTATGCGTTAGATGCGATGGACGACTATACACAGACTGAACTCAATGCGTGGCTGTCATTCGCACAGGGACCGTTGACGCTCGCTGGAGAGATTGATTTGCTGGGGAACTGGGGTGCTGACGGTAATAGTGGTATGCACTTTTTGGGCATGGCAAATGTTTCACTGGCGGATATAATTTCCGCGCCGGTTGGTATAACGCTCCGTTTCAGTGGTATCGACACGGATTATGGAGGCACCTCCACGGAGTTCACGTTTAGTCCCTCTTATAGTGCTACGGATAACTGGTTACTTCTCGCTGAATTCAAACAGCGGCTTGACGCTGAAGAGACAATTATTGCTTTTGAATCACTTTTTACATATTAATTTAAGATCCGATAACCATAAATTTTTAAGGAGATTATCAAATGTTTCGATTGTACAGTATTTTTGCGATAGGTTTGTTGATTTTAGCTGTCGGAATGCTTGGCGTTGAAGAGGTAGACGCTGGGCATCATGAAGTGAAAATTGGTGTGCTACATTCATTGAGTGGAACGATGGCGATCTCTGAGACCTCGCTGAAGGATGTTGTGCTGATGGCGGTCGAAGAGATTAATGCCGCCGGTGGGGTAATGGGGAAGCAGATTAAGCCTGTTATCGTTGACCCCGCCAGTGACTGGGATCTTTTCGCTGAAAAAGCGAAAGATTTGATCGTTAAGGAAGAGGTTGCTGTGGTCTTCGGGTGTTGGACTTCTGTAAGTCGAAAGTCTGTTCTCCCTGTTTTTGAAGAACATAACTCTCTGCTTTTCTATCCGGTGCAGTACGAAGGTGAAGAGCAGTCGCTCAACGTTTTCTACACCGCCGCGACCCCGAACCAGCAGCTGATCCCTGCTGCCGAGTATATGATGGACGAGATCGGTGCCAAGAAGTTCTATCTGTTGGGGACAGACTATGTTTTCCCGCGCACAGCCAACAAGGTGTTGAAGGCTTATCTGAAGACGAAGGGTGTGCCGGACGGGAATATCGTCGAAGAGTATACGCCGTTCCACCATCAGGATTATCAGACCATCGTTGGAAAAATTAAGAAGTTCGCCGCCGGTGGCGACGCTTGTGTGTTGTCCACGATTAATGGCGACAGCAATGTGCCTTTCTACAAAGAGTTTGCTAATCAGGGCTTGACCTCCGATGACTGCCCGATTATGGCGTTCTCTGTTGCGGAAGATGAGTTACGTGCGATGGACGTGCCGCCGCTCGTTGGTCACCTCGCCGCTTGGAATTATTTCCAGAGTATCAATACATCAGAGAACAAAATGTTCGTGAAGAATTTCAAGGCGTTTTGTGAACGAAAAGGTTTGCCCGGTGGTTCAAAGCGTGTTACGGACGATCCGATTGAAGCCGCATATTTTGGCGTTTATGTTTGGAAGGCAGCCGTTGAGAAAGCAGGCTCCTTCGATGTCGATAAGGTGCGGGAAACGGTCTACGGATTGGAGTTTGATGCGCCCGGCGGCAAAAAGATGATGCATGCAAACAACCAGCATACGCTGAAGCCGGTTTACATTGGCGAAATTAAGAAGAATGGCCAGTTCAAGATTATCTATAAGTCGGACGGCCTGGTTTCGCCTGACTCCTACAGCAGCTATCTCCACCCGGAGGGCAACTATCCTGCACCGACCGGCGGTCCAAAGGAGAAAGTTGGGATGTAGTTGACAGCGGGGAAAACGAGAAAACGGGAAAACGAGTAAACGTGGGGGCGGGGGAGCGGGTGAACAAGAGGACGAAAAAAACACACGCTTCCACGCCCCCTCACACACTCGCATATACTTTCTCTCGTTTTCTCACTCGCTGCATTTTTCCGTTTCACACTTCACGTTTCACACAATGAACTAATGAACCCTCCCTATAGTCCCATGCCGAGAATCTACGTAATCATTTCTCTCATTATTTTGCAAATAATTGGTATTTTATATACCTGCCGCGCCGAAGTAGACGACGCATTTATCCGATCTGAAGTCCACAAACTTGCCGGTGAAGATGCTGCGGCACGCAAAGCTGCTATCATGGCGTTGGCACAGTCCGGGGACCTGCGCGTGGAAGCGATCCTTGAGTCGTATAAATTAAGTGAACTCTACATCTGGAATGGAGAAGTGGTGCTCTGCAAAGAAACCGTTGAGGATGAGGATTTCAATGAATTTTGCCTCCTTTCAGACGTACTGACTAGCGAGCCAGTTCTGGACGTGGACGGGAAACAGGCTCAAATCGCGTTGGAGGAGTTAGAAGATATCGCGCCATCGAGGGCTGAACGCAAGCTCGCAAACAGCGCGAAGTTTCTTGTTAGGCTTTCATCACCGGATCCTGAGACTCGGCTGTCAGGCGTTAAAAAGTGTGGTGACCCACCGGGGCTTATTGAGGCTGTTCCTCAACTTGAGGGGATGGCACAAAACGACCCGGTTAAGAAAATTCGGTATATCGCTAGGGAAAGTCTACTGCTTATTCGCCTGAGTCGGACCTCTCTGGAGCCGGATCCGGACGCCCATCTTGAAATTGTTCGCGAGTTGGGGAGCATGAAAAGCCTGCGAGGACTTCCCCGGTTGCAGGAAATGTTTGATGAACTGATGGTAAAGGTCGAAGCCTTGCCGGACTTTGAGGAAGGAAAAGATATTGAAGACCTTGAACCAGCTGATGAAGAAGCGCTGGGCATTTATAAATATGCAATTGCGTATAAATACGCCATTAACCAGATTGACAATTATCAAGGTTTTGTCGGAGGTGTCGGCAATATATTCCGCGGGCTTTCGCTCGGATCCGTGCTCATCTTGATGGCGTTGGGTCTTGCGATTACTTTCGGTCTGATGGGCGTCATCAATATGGCTCACGGTGAACTGATGATGGTCGGCGCTTATGCCACCTTTGAGATGCAAAGGTTGTTCGGTCATACGCCCGACAATCCATCTGACTGGTATTATGTCGTGGCGCTGCCCGTGTCGTTTCTGGCGGCGGCTTTTGTTGGTTACCTCATTGAGGTTTCAGTTGTCCGCCACCTGTATCGACGTCCTTTAGAGTCACTGTTGGCGACGTGGGGAATCGGGCTTATCCTGATTCAACTGGTACGCATTCGCTACGGCGATAACATCGGTGTGAACGCACCGACCTGGGCCCGTGGTGGGCTTGAAGTTGTACAGGATCTCATCGTGCCCTACAGTCGCTGCTTCATTATCCTCCTGTGTGGGTTGTGTGTGCTGCTGATCTATTACTTGATGAACTACACCAAATTGGGCTTGCGGATGCGCGCAACCATGCAGAATCGGAATATGGCGAATAGCATGGGGGTGAACACACAGCGCGTTGACCGGTATACCTTCGCTTTTGGCTCCGGCATTGCTGGCGTGGCGGGATATGCGTGGACCCTCATCGGCGGAGTTACGCCTGATATGGGACAGAACAACTTTATTATTGATTCATTCTTGGTTGTTGTCACAGGTGGCGTGGGAGAGCTGATTGGCGTTATCTGTGCGGGATTAGGGATTGGTGTGCTGATGAAGGTGATTGAGCCGTTGGGGATTGGTCCCATGGTGGTGGGGGCAATATGGGCAAAAATCTTACTCCTGATCATTATTGTCGGGTTCATCCAGTTTAAGCCTGCGGGCTTGTTCGCACCGAAAGGCAGACTCAGTGATGTTTAGAAAAGCTGCGGTTACGGAGACGGGCGATCAGGCTCCTAGCGAAGCAAGTCTCGAAGCTGTTGAGACCGATGAACAGAAGTTGTCGCAGGATGGAAAGGTTGAAGCGGAGAGAGGTCTGGTCAACGGTCAATTATCAATTTTTCTCCGTCGCTATGTACCGTGGGGGCTGTTTTTCATTGGATTGGTCGTCATCCCTGCCTTGTACTACATGGGGCTGATTACCCTCGGAACGGTAAATATGCTCGGTCGGTACATGGCGTTTGCGATTGTCGCGGTGGGGCTTGATCTTATCTGGGGCTATACCGGTATCTTGAGCCTGTGCCAAGCGTTCTTTTTCGCGCTAGGTGGGTACGCGATGGGGATATACTTGGCGCACCATGGCGGGCCGGAGGGGATTATAGATGCCAATAACTGGAAGATCCCTGCCTGCCTGTATGTGGTTTACCCGTACAAGGTCGGTGAAGCACCGGGAGATGCTCTCGTTCCGTGGTTCTGGAAGCCGTTCTATACACTGCCGGTTACAGTGATTTTGGGATTACTGATTCCGGGTATAGTCGCTTTGGCGATTGGCTATTTCGGCTTTAAGAGTCGAGTTCGTGGCGTCTACTTTGCCATCCTAACGCAGGCGATTACAGTTGCCGGGTGGCTGGTGTTCTGCATGAATAACATGAAGCTGTGTGGTACAAATGGCTTGACACGCTTTGACCGAATTGCGGGGTTTAAGCTGACAAATCCTCATGTCAAGGTGAGCCTGTATATCGTCACGCTTCTGGCACTTATTGGTGTTTACGCATTGTGCAAACAGGTGGTCAAATCTCGTCTGGGGCGTGTCCTCATCGCCATCCGAGATGACGAAACCACCTTGCGATTTTCAGGCTATAAGCCGTACATCTATAAACTCTTCGCTTTTAGCCTTGCTGGGATGATCGCGGGGCTTGGCGGTATACTCTACGCGCCGCAGATGGGTATTTTTACACCGACGAACATGGAAGCAGGTGCCTCTATCTTGGTGGTCATCTGGGTCGCGGTTGGCGGACGGGGTGCGCTGTCCGGGGCGATTCTGGGTACATTGGCGGTGAATCTACTCTATAACTTCTTTACGTCTGAAAAGAACCTACTGCTGTTCACTTGGCGGGCAGAGTATTGGCAGTTTATTTTGGGGGGGCTGTTCGTTGGAGTGGTACTGCTGTTCCCCGGCGGATTAATTGATTTATGGCATCGCTTGGTGGGTAAGACGAAATGAGGTTAATCATTGAGGAAGGAACTCTGTTAGTATGAACCAAGCCCAACGGATTGCTGAATACAAAGAATATAGCCCACGCGACAGTCGATTTACCGAGGAGCGGTATCTGCTCTTTTTGGAGGATATTACCGCTGTTTTTGATGGTTTCAAGGCGTTGGACATTGAGGCGTTGGGAATTGAATATAACGAACTCCGTGTAATTATTGGTCCTAATGGCGCGGGCAAAACGACGCTCTGCGATGTTGTGAGCGGCAAAACTCGACCGACGACCGGATCTGTCTTTTATGATGGTGCCGATATTACTCAACAGACAGAAGCGGAAATTGCGCTTCGGGGAATTGGCAGGAAATTTCAGACGCCCACCGTTTTTGATAGCCTCACAACCTATGAGAATATGGAACTTGCACTGCCCGGCCACTTCCGCCTGTGGTCGAACCTGTTTGGTTCCACGACGAAAGCCCAGCGTGAGCGGATTATGGAGATTCTGGAGCGGGTTGGGCTTGCCGATGAACTACACCGCGAAGCCAAGTACCTGAGCCACGGTCAACGCCAGTGGCTAGCGATTAGTACGCTTATCCTCTTGGATCCCAAGCTACTCCTTGTTGATGAACCTGCCGCGGGTTTGACAGATGCGGAGACGGCGTTGACCGCTGAACTTCTCTTGGAATTGAAGGAGGATCACACGCTTATCGTTATCGAACACGATATGGATTTTGTGCGTCAACTCGATTCGTTCGTGACCGTGCTGAATGAAGGGGTTATCATGGCAGAGGGAATGATGCGCGAAGTTCAACAGAACGAGGAGGTTATCGAAGCGTATCTAGGTCGATAGGGACCGGAAGACCGTTTTCTCTTTAATAATATTATGCTGACAGTTTCAAATCTTTCATTTTCATACGGGGAAGTCCAAGTACTGCGTGGGGTTGACGTTCATGTGCCTGCTGAGACTATAGTCTCTATGATGGGTCGCAATGGAGTGGGCAAAACGACGCTAATGAACAATATCGTCGGATTGCTCAAACCGTCGTCCGGTTCGATTCAGATCGAGGGACAGGAGCTTGTAGGGGTTGCAGCACATCGTCGGATTCGTGCGGGGTTAGCTTACGTGCCGCAGGGACGGATGATCTTTCCGAAGTTGACCGTTGAGGAGAATTTAAGGGTTGGACTCTCGGCACGGGCAGATAAACAGACGCAAATCCCGAATGAGATATACGAACTCTTCCCGATTCTCAAAGAGATGGGGAGTCGTATGGGTGGCGATCTCTCCGGTGGACAACAACAGCAGCTCGCTATCGGACGCGCTCTTGTCACGGATCCGAAGGTTCTGATTCTCGACGAACCGACCGAAGGGATTCAACCGAATATCATACAACAGATCGGGACGGTGCTGCGCCAATTAGTTGAGAACAAGCGGATGACAATCCTCATCGTTGAGCAGTATCTCGATTTTGTTCGGGAGTTCTGCCAGCAGTTTTACATTATGAACCGTGGTGAAATTGTCGCAGATGGCGAGACCAGCGCGCTCAACGAGAACATGATCCGGGAGTACCTTAGCGTTTAGCATGTCACGTATTGACTCTAGCGCCGGGCGTCACGGCGAACTCAGACTTGCTTTTGCACAGCAGAATGATCGAACCGTGATGGCAGAGAGTTTCTTTCGGGTCCCGCTGCAGGTCATGAAACCGCGTTATGATGCGTCGGGTTGTGCTTGTGTGTACCTTTTGAGTCCGACGGGGGGCATAGTTCAGGGAGATGATTACCAGATTCAGGTAAAACTTGCGGCTAATACTCACGCCACGCTGACGACACAAGCATCGACAAAAGTTTACGCTATGCCCGGTCAGGGTGCGACGCAATCAATGTGGGGTCGGGTCGGCCAAGATGCAATTTTTGAATACCTGCCCGATTCCACGATCCTGTTCCGTGATGCGAATTTTAGTCAAAGTCTCTCCCTCTTTTTGGAGCGCGGAGCAAAGGTCGCCTTGCAGGAGATTGTCATGCCGGGGCGATTGGCACGGGGCGAAAAATTAGCATTTACGCGATACCAGAGTCGCATTGAGGTGTCGGATTCACAGGGTTTGTTGCTGTACGACAGCTGCCGGCTCCAACGGAAGTGCCTGCTTTACCTCAGTGTGCCCGGTGTGTTGGGGGAGTATGCGTGCTGGGGGAGTTGGTATCTGGTCGGCGATTTTGAGATGCCCTGGTGGGAAACGCTCTGTGACTTTGCCGAGCCGTTTCTCAATCAACCGCCAGACTCGATTGGCGGATTATCTCAACTACAACGGGGTGGTGTTGGTATCCGGATGCTCGCTCACAACGCGGAAACGATTCAATCCGCTTTTCAAACGGTATGGAATTGGTTGAAAACAGAGCACTTGGGACTCGAAACAGTTGATTTGCGAAAGTATTAGACTTGGAGGAAATGATCTGTGAACCTGACACCACGTGAACAGGAGAAATTGTTGATTTATGTCGCTGCACAGCTTGCCAAGGATAGGCGGGCACGTGGCTTAACGCTTAACTATCCTGAAGCGGTTGCTATTATCACCGCCGAAATCTTGGAAGGTATCCGTGACGGGAAATCGGTTGCGGAATTGATGCAGTACGGCACAACACTGTTGAGCCGCGATGATGTGATGGAAGGCGTTCCAGAAATGCTGCATGAGGTGCAGGTCGAAGGCACGTTCCCTGATGGCACGAAGCTTGTTACTGTTCACAATCCGATCCGGTAGGAACGACCCAGTGGAGGATTAGAGATGATTCCCGGAGAATACATACTTGCGGAAGAGAGTATCACCGCTAACAATGGGCGTAAGACTGTCGAGTTGACCGTCGCGAACACGGGCGACAGACCGATACAGGTCGGCTCGCACTTCCATTTTTATGAGGTGAACGCCGCGCTCGAATTTGATCGGGAGAAGGCGTTTGGTATGCGGTTGAATATCCCGTCCGGTGTCGCTGTCCGCTTTGAGCCGGGGGACGAAAAAACGGTGATGCTCACAGAGTTAAAGGGCAAACGGCTGGTGCACGGATTGAACAATCGAACCAATGGACCGCTCGATAAAGACTGAGAAACCTGTGTTCGAGGGAAACATGTTTCAAATTAGAATCTCAAGATCATATGTAGGGAAGAACAATGGCACTGAATATTCCACGACAGACATATACAGACATCTACGGGCCGACCGTCGGTGATAAGGTTCGGCTTGCGGATACGGAGTTATTTATTGAGGTTGAGAAAGATCACACTGTCTACGGCGACGAGTCGAAGTTTGGCGGTGGCAAAACGCTACGCGATGGTATGGGCCAGATGCCCGGTGCTACAGGAGCGGAAGGTGTCCTCGATCTTGTCTTGACTAATGCCCTGATTCTGGACTATTGGGGAATCGTCAAGGCGGATATTGGGGTGCGTGGCGGAAAGATCATCGGGATTGGGAAGTCCGGGAATCCGAATATCATGGAGGGCGTCAGTGAGGGTATATTGCCGCTGAAGGGATGGTTGTGACCCCGGGCGGGCTTGATGTCCACATCCACTTCATCTGTCCACAGCAGATTGATGAAGCGCTTTCGTCAGGGGTCACTACCATGATTGGTGGGGGAACGGGACCTGCAACCGGCACCAATGCTACCACTTGCACACCCGGTGTGTGGAATATCGAGCGGATGTTGGAAGCCGCTGAGGGTTTCCCGATTAACTTGGGCTTTCTAGGTAAGGGAAACTCATCGCTGCCTGAGTCGCTCAATGAACAGGTTGAAGCAGGCGCGCTGGGGTTGAAACTTCATGAGGATTGGGGAACAACGCCCGCTGCAATTGATTGTTGTCTATCTGTCGCTGATCAGTATGACGTGCAGGTCGCCATCCACACGGATACTCTTAATGAGGCAGGTTTTGTCGAAGATTCGATCGCTGCGTTCAAAGGGCGGACGATTCACACGTACCACACAGAAGGCGCAGGCGGTGGACATGCGCCGGATATCATCAAAGTCTGTGGTCACAACAATGTTCTGCCTTCCTCGACCAATCCGACACGACCGTTCACGGTGAACACAATCGACGAGCACCTCGACATGCTGATGGTTTGTCACCATCTCGATGCCTCTATTCCTGAAGATCTCGCTTTCGCGGAGTCGCGGATTCGACCGGAGACCATCGCTGCTGAAGATATTCTGCACGATCTCGGTGCCTTTAGCATGATGGCATCGGATTCGCAGGCGATGGGGCGTGTTGGTGAGGTCATTCTCCGCACATGGCAGACTGCTCACAAGATGCGGGAGCAACGCGGTCGTCTCCCCGAGGAAACGGGTGCCAATGATAACGTTCGTGCAAAACGGTACGTTGCCAAGTACGCAATCAATCCGGCAATTACCCACGGCATCAGCGACTATATTGGGTCAATTGAGGTGGGTAAGCTAGCAGATTTGGTAATCTGGGATCCGGCATTTTTCGGTGTCAAGCCACAACTGGTGGTAAAGGGGGGCTTCCTGGTCTGGGCGGCGATGGGTGATGCAAATGCCTCGATTCCGACACCGCAGCCAGTTCTGGGGCGTCCGATGTTCGGCGCGTTTGGGCGTGTTCCCTACTCTGCCTCGTATACCTTTGTCTCTCAGGCGGGTGCTGAAAAAGAAATTGGGAATCGTCTCGGCTTACAAAAACCGACCGTCCCCGTGAAGAACTGCCGTGAAGTGGACAAATCGTCGATGATAAACAATACCTACCTACCAAAGATTGAGGTAAACCCCGAAACCTACGAAGTCCGTGCTGACGGTGAACTCCTCGCCTGTGAACCCGCCGAAGTCCTTCCGATGGCACAGCGTTACTTTCTGTTTTGAAATATTCGATACTTTCCTCCATTCGTGCGCGTGCACACCCTACACTCTTATCAAGATAGCTCCTAGGGCGTTTGCTCTCCAGCTCATCTCCAACCATACGCTTGACTGAATTCCTCGCGTGATAATATAATTACGCAAGTTGATAGGTTCTGTTGACATTTTACAGCGGTTGTAGTGAACAACGATCCTCCGTTCCGAGAGTCCGAGAGTTGTTCCCTACGATGGTCCCCACCGGTACATAGAAGCGCGGATATCTCGTAGGGAACGGAGCTCCTCGTTCCATTTGTCTTAAATCACTGGGGTAATGCGTCCGAGGTCCATCAATATTGGCTCAATTTTCAAATGTCAACACGCCCTAACAACCTGTGGAATAATACAGATTAGGAGGACGCTACAATGAATTGTCCATTTTGTCCGCCAAGAGTCAACGATGAATGTGTTCGACTTGAGAATGAGTTGAGTCTTTTCATCGATCTAAAACACCCGGTACTGCAAGGATCGGGAATCATCGTGCCAAGAGCTCATCGTCGATCAGCGTTTGATCTTACCGCAGAAGAATTTGCCTCCACATTCTCACTCCTTACTGAAGTCAAAGCGTTGATTGATGCCGAATACAATCCGCAGGGCTACAATTTGGGTTGGAATTGCGGCGCGATAGCTGGACAAACAGTATTCCATGCCCATTTGCATGTCATTCCGCGTTATGAGTCAGAGCCTTATGCAGGCAGGGGGATTCGTTACTGGCTGAAGCAGGAATCTAATCGGCGTCGTACCTAACGACCTGCTGTTCGTGAGGACAGGTTCAAGTTAGGCGGGCAGTTATTGGTAGATTTGTATCGTCTTAGTTGCGTGTAGTGGCTAGCTCAACTTCTTCATTGAGAGGGGCTGATAGCAATGAGAACGATTGTCATCGTATGGGCAGTATTATTCGTTATTGTTGGCTGCAGCGATGATGAGCTGCACAATAGTGCACCTGTCATTGACCGTTTAATTGTGCCGGAGAAGGTTAATCCGGGCGCTGTCGTCGAATTGCAAGTGGTTGCGCATGACAGGGACGGGGATGCGTTGACCTATGTCTGGGGCGTGGACAAGGGTAAGCTGGATTCAAGGACGGGCCAGACTGTGAAATGGACGGTCCCTTCAGATCTGAAAATGGCGACTGTGACCGTT
The DNA here is from genome assembly GCA_021295755.1 of Candidatus Poribacteria bacterium. Classification (NCBI taxonomy): domain Bacteria; phylum Candidatus Poribacteria; species Candidatus Poribacteria bacterium. The sequence goes on along the minus strand of JAGWBT010000081.1, from coordinate 27,673 downwards.
TTTGCAAATGATGGCGTGAATGCATCCGTTACGAAATTCAGAAGGGTTCCGATTCGTCTGCAAAACAGTGCTCCTGTCATCCGTGAGCTTGTTGTTTCAGAGCAGGTTCATGCGGTCAGCAGCGTGGAGCTTCAAGCTGTGATTTATGATGTGGATGGGGATACGCTGACTTATAGCTGGGAAGTGAAAAAGGGGGTACTTGATTCGGAGACGCTCTCCACGCCCACATGGACTGCTCCAATTGATACCGGCGTAGTAACCGTTGCACTAACGGTGGGCGATGGGGTAAACGGACCGGTGACGAAATCGGTGGTTGTTCAAATTGTTCACGCGCTAATTGTGCCGGGGGCGGCAGCGGCTGGTATTAAGTTGGGGGATGGGTTTGATAGGGTGCAGGCGATCTATGGAAGACCGAGCAGACGCAATAGCGACTTCTTCGCGTATTGGGATCCAGACATTGGGTTATCAGGTTTTTTTGATGGCATCGGTCTTGTCGAAGGTCTATCTATACGGAAACCGAATGAAGCTAGAACGGCGGGTGGGGTTGGTATTGGAAGCACGTTGAAACGTGTGGAGGAAGAATTTGGCGTTGCGGAGAGGGTTGAAGAGGGCGGAAAAGTACACTGGTATTGGAAAACGGGGATTGAGTTTAGTTACGATGCTGACGCCAAGGTTAAGAGCATCTCTATCTTTAAGCGGACCGGCGCAGCTCCAGCCGGATTCGATGAAACTATACTGCGTGAATAGGTGTGGAACGTAATGAAAGCAGTACCAGGGACACAAGCGTTTCAAGCAGAATAGTAACTGCGTGGTCTTACCATCTAGTAAACCGTTGTCCTTGAAGGCGGGTCCAAGTTGGGTAGGCAGTTTCCGATAAACCCGCGTCATCTTGGTTTCGGTTGGTCTGACGTTGTAACCTATTCAATTTTTTTCAGAGGAGCTAATAGCGATGAGAATGATTGTTGTACTGTGGGCACTCTTATTTGCCATTATTGGCTGCGGTGATGAAAGTCCCGGTGGTGACAATAATCCACCTGTTGTTGATCATCTAATTGTTCCGGAGGAGGTTAACCCGGGCGACAGCGTTGAATTGCAAGTGGTCGCGCATGACGGGGATGGCGATGTGCTGACCTATGTCTGGGACGTGGAAAAGGGGAAGTTGGATTCAGAGAGGGGGCAGACTGTGAAATGGACGGTCCCTTCAGATTTAAAAGCGGCGACGGTTACCGTTTCTGTGAATGACGGTGTGAACGAACCCGTTATTGAGATAAAAAGGGTTCCGATTCGTCTCGAAAACAGTGCGCCTGTCATCCAGGAGATTGTCGTTTCAGACCGGGTTCATGCGGTCAGCAGTGTAGAACTTCAAGCGGTGGTTGAGGATGCGGACGGGGATACGTTGACTTATAGCTGGGACGTGCCGAAGGGGCTGCTCGATTCAGAGGAGATCTCTACGCCGACATGGACTGCCCCTATTGAACTGGGTATAGTGAATATACGGCTGACGGTGGCTGATAGGATAAACGAACCGGTTACCAAATCCGCATCGGTTCTCATCATTCATGGGCTGATTGTGGCAGGGGAAGAAGCGGCTGGCATCAGGTTAGGCGATGATTTTGATAGAGTTAAAGCTATTTACGGCAAACCGAGTAGACGTGAAGATGCAAGGTTTGAATATTGGGACCCAGACTTCGGGTTATCTGGTGTTCTTGATGGCATCAATCGCGTTGAGGTTCTATTGTTAAGCAGACCCAATAAAGCCAAAACGGCAGGTGAGGTTGGTATTGGAAGTACCCAGAAGCGTGTGGAGGAAGAATTTGGGGGTGCTGAGGAGATTGAAAAAGACCGAGGGACACATTGGTATTGGAAGCGGGGTATTGCATTTACTTATGATGCTGATGCTAGAGTCATGCTCCTTTTTGTCTTTGTGCCGATTGGTGCGGCCCCTGCAGGATTCGATGATGGGCTACCACCTGAACAGGTGCTGGAACATAGAGCTGCCTTGGAGAGGTATTACTCCACGAGTAGATTTGAGAGACAGTAGGAGGCTGTTATGTGCAGCCCGAAAGTTCTGTAGATATCCGAGAGGCGGGGTAGCGAAACTGAGTAGGCTAGTACCACATGAAGAATTTTCAGTTTTTTCCTATGCCAGTGTCTCGTATAATCAAAAGGGATTGGACAAATGGGAACCAATTATGCTATTATAATGGTAAATAACAGATTGTTTTCCACGAGATGGGATTCGATAAAGAATGGAGGTGAGTTGAATTGCCCACTAGAAGTTCTGGTATGAAGCATGTCCGTGCAGATAAGAAGAAAAGAGATCGGAACCTGCGGCGCAAGTCTGCGTTAAGAACCGTACTGAAGCAAACCGAGGCTGCGATTGCAGACGGAGAGGTGGAACAAGCAGCGGAATTGTATCGTCAGGCGGCGAGCCATCTGGATAGCGCTGCGGGAAAAGGGATTATCAAGAAGGGTATGGCAAATCGGAAGAAATCCCGCCTAGCACACGACATCAACAAAATAGCGGTCGCTTAAAATCAAAAGTGCACTAGTATACATGAAGCGTAAAGCGCAAAACAGTTCAGGGTTCTATCCCTCGCGTTTTACGCTTTTTATTTTACTTTTTTTCGGCTCCTCCTATTATCTAACTCCACTTTAGCCCTAAAACC
>JAGWBT010000081.1:18787-24622 GCA_021295755.1 Candidatus Poribacteria bacterium | reverse complement strand
CAGACGCTAAACTCTAAGAACGAGAATGTGGAATTGCTAACAAAACAATCCCTGTTCTTTAGAGCGGGGAGCGGTCAATCTCCTGTTTATGTTGATAACCAATGGCTTTGATTTGAAGGTATAGCCAGAAGAATCATGAAGTGGTCTCCGCGTGTAAAACCTATCAAGATTCGTCGTCTCTACCGCGCTGCTCGGTTAGGTCTCCACGATGACGATCTGCTGCAGACTGTCGGTTGGGAGCTCTACGGTCGCTGCGCGGACATCGCAGCGGTCGCCGATGTTTACCGAGACGGATTGGTCCCCTGCCCCCAATGCAGAACAAAGGTGAAGCGCCGAATTGATCCCCTATTTCACGCTAGCGACGGTGGTACGCACGAAAACTGGTTCCATTGTCCGCATTGTACTGCGCGACTACTCTGGCGCGACTGCCGTGAATTCCTTCGTGAGAGTCCACGCTGCTTTGACTGTCATAACTTGTTGAGTGGAACAGAGGAGTTGTGGTGCTCTTGCGGTAAACGGTGGGATCGAAAAGCCTACCATCGCTCGGTGAAAGCCCGCGTCCGCCTGCCTTGTCCTCGCTGCGGTCTGATGATACGCAAACCCGTTTTTGAGTCGAAAGAGCAAGTCGTCAGACACCGCCGGTCTCGCCCTGAAATAGAATGCCCCAAATGCCAAGCAGTCGCGTTTCATGTGCACGGCAATATCGAGTGTGCTGTGTGCGGCTACAAACGCCGATGGCGGGATTACCGCAAAAGTCTGAAAAAGCGAGATGAAAGACTGGAGTGTGCAAGCTGTGGACACAGCTTTAGATGGCAGGCATGGCGTAAAAGTGCCAGGTCCTTGAGAACCGGTAATCCGAGGCCGGCGCGTGAGTTCGTTGAACGGTGGCCCAAATGCCGCACCGCGAAAGCCCGCATGATTCAGATTGACCGCCTACTTCAGGCGCTGCACGGGCGGGGTGCCTTAGCCCCCTTGTTCATTGTTGGCGCTGCACGCAATATCCGTCAGATGCTTGATGAGTTCGCCTCACAGATTTGAGTTGAATGATGCGTTAGTTGTTTCCGCCCGAATAAACTCACCCTCCAACGTCATCAACTTCACCGGCAAAATCTCGTTCACGGCTGAGTTGGGAACATCCATCAGTACCCGCAGATAATTCTCTGTGAATCCCGCTAGATGCCCCTCCGCGCCTTCGCGGCTGTCCTCAACCAATACGTTCATCGTCTTGCCTAGCATAGCCTTCCGAAATTCAAGTCCGAGTCGTTTGCCTAACGCGATCATCGCTTTGCTGCGTTCGGCTGAGACGTGGGGTGGTACGTGATCCGCGTAATCCACTGCGGGAGTGCCACGTCGGGGTGAGTAGCGGAAAACGTGTAACTGACTGAAACCGATCTCTTCAACAAATTGAAGCGACTCCTCAAAATCGGCATCGGTTTCGCCCGGAAAACCGACCATGACATCGGTGGTGATTCCCACATCCGGGAACGAGGCGCGTAGTTTTTCGACGAGGCGCGAGAATTGTATGCGCGTATAGTGGCGGCGCATTTGGCGCAAAATTTTATCGCTGCCAGCCTGTAACGGCAGATGGAAGTGAGGCATACACTTGGACAGCGCTGCCATCCGATCAACCAGATCTGGTGGGAAATTCATCGCCTCGATGGAACTGAAGCGGATGCGTTCAACCCCATCAATTGGGTGAATGTGTTCTAGAATGTCTGCAATGGTTATCTGACGACCGATATCCAGTCCATAAGCCCCTAGATGCACGCCGGTGATAACGATTTCCTTGTATCCATTTGCGGCGATCTGTTTCGCTTCTTGCACGATGTCGGGTAAGGGACGGCTCGTCATACGTCCCCGGACATAGGGGATGATACAGTAGGTACAGAAGGCGCTACACCCGTCCTGTACCTTGATGAGTGCACGTGTATGCCTGCCCGCTTCGCTCACTGATATACTGAAATTCGCGTGTTCCCGAACGGCGTCGTGATGGACAGGCTCGATCTGCAACAGCGGTGAGCGGTCCTTTTTCTCCCATGATTTGTGAACCAAATCTAGATACTGCTGAAGATCCGCCTTTTCACGATTGCCGAAGACGAGCGAGACGCCCGGAATCGCCTCAATTGCCTCCCGATCACTCTCAGCGTAACAACCCGTGACGAGGACTTCGGTGTCGGGATTTTTCCGAACCGCTCGCCGGATGACTTGACGGGCTTTTTGGTCTGCGGCATTGGTCACGGTGCAGGTATTGATGATGCAAACGTCCGCGGGGTCTTTCTCCCCCACAACGGTATATCCGTTACGAAGTATGATCTCCTGCATCGCTTGTGTGTCGTATTGGTTCACCTTGCATCCCAAGGTGATGAGTGCCGCTGTTGGCATTTTCGTTCTCCTTCGATGGCTTAGATCAACATTCAGATGGCTTTAGTGAATCTTTACCGAAAATCACTGGGAACGTCTGACCCGTTCCCACATGTTTTGTCGCTGCCTCCATATAGGCTGCACTGAATGCGCGTCGCTGTTTGCCGGTGGGATTTACCCCGGAACGATGGAGTAGGAGGTTATTCAGCAGGACGACTTCGCCCTCCTCCACTTCCAAATCAATAGCATTCTCCTCCAACTGGTATTTTTCTGCCTCCGCTTCCGTAGCGAAATGTCCCTCATTTATCACACCATGTTTATGGATACCGGGCACGATTTGCATGCAGCCGTTTTCGACTGTTGCGTCGTCTAACGCCATCCAGACGGTGATGATAGGGTTGCGATCCAGTCCCCAGCCGACTCCGACATCTTGATGCCACGGCAGGACTGTGCCTTGATTGGCAGGCTTATTCATGAACATCGCCCGGTAGATTGAAACATCCTCACCGATATAACGTCGTGTAATGTCTCGTAGCAGCGGATGCTGCATGTAGGAGAGGAACAAGGGGTCTTGTTCAAGGTCCATAATCTTCCGGTATTGGAGTGTCGCGCCCTTGTGGCCTATACTTTCCGGAGGTGCCTCGCGGTAGATGCCGGTGGTACTATCGAGTTGAAAGCGCATATTGTCGTAAGGTATAAGGCCCAGCATAATGTCATCAATTCGTTGCTGCAACGCGGCTAGTTCTTTACTTGATAGGAGGTGTCCGAGTCTCACGTACCCCTCCTCCATAAACTGGGTGTGTTCTTGATGCCCAAATTTAACGGGTGACTTCGTTGACATCGATAGAATCTCCTTTTGGTTTGGGTCAAAAGAAAGTGCAAAACGCAATGAGCGTGAAACGTGATGCGTAAAACGTGAAAGCGATTAGTTAATTATGGTGAATTCTAAAAATAAATAGACGCTTTCGCCCCTCTGTGCAGCGGTCTCGATTTATCGGGGCCGGTAGGTGCGGTTTCCTAACCGCACCGGTTTGGAATGTCTCATTAATTCTGAGATCCACTATAGTTCTTTGGGGCTGCCGGGTGAAGACACTCGATATGTAGCTACGGAACAACAGGACTAAAACTCTTGTGCCTCCGTTTCTTTCGGGGGCCTCACAATAATTTCGATTCGACGATTTCTCGCTCTGCCTTTGCGGGTTTTGTTTGTATCGATTGGACGGTAGTAGGCATATCCAACCGCTGCCAAACGGGCGGGATCCACACCCGCACGCGTTTGTAGATAGCGAACAGCCGAGATCGCTCGTTGCGTGGATAGGTCCCAATTGTTTAAGACTGAACCTCTGAACGGAACGTTGTCCGTATGCCCTTCAACGCGAATCTCTCGATCCGGAAAGCGGTTTAAGAAAGTCTGAGCGATCTTGTCCAAGACACGTTTTCCATCAGCTTTAAGGTCGGCCTTTCCGGAATCGAAGAGAATTTTATCCATTAGGTTGACGGTTAATTGTCCTTGGAGCATGGTGATAGTAATTTCTTTCGCTTCGATTTCTTTTTGGAGTTCCCCGCGGAGATCTCGGAATTCTTCCTCTTTCCGTTTTAGTTCCTCTTGTCTACGTTGCTTCTCTGCAAGAAGTTTCGTCGCCTCCGCTTCTGCTTTTGCTTTGGCTTCATTCAAATTGGTTGCACGTTCTTGTACCTCGTCGATTGTGTTCTCTAGGAGATCAATCTTGTTTTTCTTTGCTTCAAGTTCTGCTTGGGTTGTCGTCAATTCATTTTGTAACTGTTCAGCCTTTTTTTCGTAAGTAATCCGACTTTCCTGTTCTGCTTCAAAGTTATTCTTAAATTTGAATATGTAGTAACTCATAATGGTGACAAGTAGGAGCAAGATTGCCCCTGCGATACCGCCAATGAGATACAGTTGTTTTTTCATTCGTCTCTCTCCCCTAATTAGTTCATTGATTCATTAGTTCATTGGTTGATTGAATTGATGAATCCTATGCACGGGGTTCCTTCCGAATAGGATCGGACTTTAAGCAGTATGCTACGACATAGGTTCTGTTGACATTTCATCGTAATCAGACAATCAAGGGGGCACACAGGCACATGCCCTTCGTAGGGGTTGGATCTCCCAACCCTTTGTTCGCATATCAGAGATAGCTTCGGATTTCTGTAGGTCGATTTTCCAAAATCGACACCCCCTAGCACATTGCGCGATAGTTTTGGCTCAATGCCCCCGGCTTGTTTCCCGCCACGCTGTGTATTTTGTCGAGATATGAATCTCGACCTACTCTATTTTTGTACCCCGATCTGTTAGATTGAGATCCCCTGTTGCAAGCTAACAGTTTGCGCTCCATTTGTCAGATTGTCTGATGATTAGAGCGTTTGCCGAATGAACAGCTTCAAAATGTCAACACGCCCTAGCAACTTGGGTTATAATAGTAGCATAACGCGGACTAAATCTCAATGAATTTTCTCCTTGCAGAAAGTCGTTGACACTGTGGGTGGCTCTGCTATAATTAAATTCGCAAGGAATTTCTAATGTTTATCGCGTCGGAGGTTTCACAGATGAAAATACTTCCGGTTTTTCTCCTATTTTCCGCCCTCTATTTGAGTTGCCAACCTGCCGAGAAGAAACCAGAGCGAAAAGAGGAACTGAGTCGTGAGGCGACGCGACTTAGGCTGGGAATGGCACTCACGCCGGAAGATCCGACGGGCTATCTGGAACTTGGCGAAGTGTACCACGAAATGGGCGAATATGAGAAAGCGATTGAGCAATTTCAGGGGGCGTTGGCGATTGATGAGCAGAACGCGCAGGTGCATAACGCGCTCGGTTTGGTCTACATAGACATGCAGCTAACGGATCCAGCAATTCAAGCATTTGAAAAGACGACTGAACTCTCTCCCGAAAATCCAGCTTTCCTCAACAATCTGGCTTATGCTTATGACACCGCGGATCAGTTTGGTAAGGCGATCGAAACGTATCGCAAGGCAATTGAAGCGGATCCAACCTTTCAAGATGCATACTTCAATCTGGCGGGTGCTTATCATGCGCGCGATCAATTTGAGGAGGCGATAAGCTATTATCAGCAAGCCATTGCATTAGATGAGAGTGATCCAGACGCCCATTATAACCTCGCACACGCCTATCAGGAGACGGAACAGGTTGATCTCGCAATCCGTGCATACGAACAGGCTCGATCGCTTAACCCGGAGGATACGGAGATATACTATCACCTCGCGCGGATGTACGAAAAGCGGGGCGACCGTCTCACGATGAAACGGTATTTGGATCTCTTCCTAGAACGGGCGGCAGATTTGCCCCAGTTTCAAGATGAGATTGCAGTTGCCAAGCAGATGTTGGGGCAATAGCGGGGTTGGCAGCCCATTCATCTCGGTACTTACCAAAAAATCCTTTAGGTCTAAAGCCCAAGCATTTGTGCTTTGGATACAGATTGCTTTAGCACGGTTTTGCGT
>JAGWBT010000081.1:1709-18714 GCA_021295755.1 Candidatus Poribacteria bacterium | reverse complement strand
GTGTGTCTATACGGGAGACGGATATTCTCAAAGCAATGCGAGAATCCCAATCCTTGAGGGTTGGGAGTAGGTCAAAGATGTTTACAGGCGGATGTGATGTTAAACGATCTCTCGAAACTTATCACAGAGCAACGAAACCCGAATTCGACTGATATTGACCTGAAATCGATCGAAGCGGTGTTGCAGATTTTTCATGAGGAAGATCGGAGAACGCTTGCGGCTGTCGAAGCCGAATCTGGTTCGATTGCGCAGGGGATAGCACTCATCACAGAAGCATTTCGGCAAGGTGGACGGCTTTTTTATATCGGTGCGGGGACAAGTGGTAGACTTGGTGTCCTTGATGCCTCCGAATGTCCACCGACGTTTAGCACGCCGCCGAGTATGGTACAGGGAATTATTGCCGGTGGGGACCGGGCGTTGCGTCGCTCTGTTGAGGCTGCGGAAGATAAACCTGACGCCGGGGCACAAGCTCTCCGCGATCACGGTGCAACCGATCAGGATGTAGTGGTCGGCATTGCTGTTAGCGGTCGCACGCCTTATGTGCTTGGCGCATTGAAGGAAGCCCATCGAATCGGTGCCAAGACGATTTTCCTGTGCTGCACCCCACCCGCTGATAACTTGAAGGCATTTGTAGATGTCTTTATTGTGCCCGTTGTGGGGCCGGAGATTATCACTGGTTCAACACGACTCAAAGCTGGGACAGCGACGAAATTGGTACTAAACACCCTCACCACTGTTTCGATGATCCAGATCGGGAAAGTCTACAACAACTTAATGGTTGATATTCAAGCATCAAACGCAAAACTGATTGATCGGGGGGCACGTATGATTATGGAGATTGCGGGGGTGGATTATGAGACGGCGCAAACCGCATTGGAGCGCGCCGATAGCAGTGCGAAAACCGCGATTGTCATGCTTGTGAGAGGGATTAATCGAGAGGAAGCGGTTGCATTATTGGAAGATAATGATGGTTTTCTCCGACGGGTGTTGGAGGACGACTCGTGATCGGGGTGTGAATTTTTTATCAGGAGACATAATATGCAAAATATCATCGCATGTAATTTGAATAGCTATGGGCAATATCACGACGGTGCGTATGCGCATCTTGCGAAGATTGGGTTGACGAACGTTGAGATCGCTGCGCCTGCGCCGGGAGATGTCGATAACGTGCTGGCGGAGTTGAAGTCCCACGGACTCACAGCGACTAGCGTTGCTGCGGGTTGCAATGTTCAGGATGAAAACGTCGTCTCGGACTTTCAGGTATGCTTGGACGCTGCAGACCAAATCGGCGTGAAGGTCATCTTTACTAGCGCCCATGGCGGGGACCATGATCGAAATATCATCTATGAACGGTTGAGACAGATTGGTGAAAGTGCCGCACCGCTGGGGATCAAGGTTTGTCTGGAAACGCATCTCGATCTAGCGCACAACGCAGATGTCGCGCTTGAGACGATGCAGGGGGTTGACCACCCGAATATCTGTATTAACTTCGACACCGGCAACGTCTATTTCTACAACCATGACGTTACCGCCGTCGAGGAGCTTAGGAAAATTATCGGGCATGTCGGTGCCGTGCACCTCAAAGATACCAACGGTGGGTATCGGACGTGGCACTTTCCAGCGCTCGGTGAGGGTGTGGTTGATTTCAAAGGTGTGTTTCAGATCTTGAACGATGCTGGATTCTATGGTCCCTGCGCGATGGAGTTGGAAGGGATTGAGGGTGAGGATATCGATGAGGCAGGGGTACAGTCACGAATGGAACAGTCTGTGACTTATCTCAAGAGTATTGGGATCATGGATTAAGGGGGCATTTCAAGAGATGGACTTTGGTGCCGTGTCCCCAAAAAAATGTTGACATGCCGCTGTGGAGTCGCTAAAATCAGCAACAATTGTTGGTTATGATTTTATTCATATTAACGCAAGTTAGCACACTGATTACGGCACGCTGAGCGTGTCTACTACTCTAGCTGGGAGGAATGGATAGATGGCTAAAGCGTTACCACTTGTTGCATATCCAGATTTAGAAGGTCGAGTCAAAGCTGTGGAGGAAGATGGCTTTGTCTATTTCCCTGGGGTCCTTAACGCGGAGGAAATTGCTGAACTGCGAGATGCCATGGATCGGTTGACGCAGATACCGGAAAGTTTCGATAGGTACAACACCCCGGAGAACGGCGGTTTTCTCAATAAACACATCAATAATGCCTTCAATCGGGATGTGGTTTTTCTACAATATCTTGATAAGCCGGAGATTATTGAATTGGGGGAAGCGATCCACGGTGAGGATTGCCACGTTATTGGAATGACAGCGTGGACTACGGGGCCCGGGCGTCCTGATCAGAACTTACATACCGATTGGCTGCCGATCAGCCTGCCGGCGGAGGTGTTGGCGGATCCGCGGGTGAAGGTTCCAATTTTTATCACCACCGCCCATTTTTATCTTGATGACCTGTACGAAGAATTGGGACCGACAAAGTTCATTCCGGGGAGCCATCGGGCGGGACGCAGCCCAAACGGCGATGTTGAGTATCAGGGTGTTGGGGATCACAGTATCTTGTGTAATGCCGGCGATGTCGTTGTTTTCCGAAGCGAGGTATGGCACCGTGGTTCGGCGAATACGAGCGATCAGGACCGGTATCTATTGCAGGTGCATTACGCGAAGCGGATGATTACACAGAAGTTTCCTCCCTATCTCAACAAGTTTCAGTTTGACGAAGCGATTCTCGCGCATGCAACGCCGCGGCAACGCCGGCTGCTTGGTGACCACCGACCAAGTAACTATGATTGAGAAAAATTTAGGTGATAGATGACTAGGGGTTGGAAGAGAAGGCTGGGACCGTTCCTGCGATTCTGATCTTCTTACGTTTTGCATGGTGTGTCCAACCTGAAGCGTGGCTTAGAATGTGGAACGTAGAAGCAAGAAGCGCGAGGAGAAATGGATCGAAAATCTAAAATCGCAGCCGACCAACCGAGTGCCAAGATTATCGCGTTGGTATTGTTGCTTGGCTTGCTCTGGGGTGGGAATTCTGTTTCGATTAAAATCGGCTTGCAGGATGTTCCGCCGTTTGCACTTGCGACGATGCGTTTTCTCCTCGGTTTTGCTGCGATTACGCTGTGGTCATTACAGCAGCGGGTTCAACTCCGAATGAATCCGGGCGAGTTGCTCCCACTACTCTTTGTGTCGCTGATTTTCACGCTGCAGATTAGCACGCTGAATCTCGGAACGCAGATCACAGAGGCGTCTCGTTCAACAGTTTTTATCAGCACATACCCGTTCTTTACTGCGTTGTTCGCGCATTTCTGGGTGCCGGGCGATCGGCTCTCATTCAGGAAAACAGTTGGGATTACCCTTGCGTTCGGTGGTGTCCTACTGACTTTCGGGGGCAATCTAAAATTTGACTCGCACGATTACCTGCGTGGGGACCTCATTGTCTTGCTGAGTGGTTGTCTGTTAGGGCTTCGGACGGTAGTCACCAAACTCATCATCCAATCCATCCACCCCTATCGCCTACTATTCTGGTTAATGATTTTCAGCATCCCATGTTTTGTTATTTCGAGTTTGTTCTTAGAGAGGGGTGCGAACTTTCACTTTTCAATTTCCGGTGTGAGCGCAATTTTCTATCAGGGCATCGTCATTGCTGGGTTTTGCTTTGTCTCTTGGACATCGATCCTTGAGAAGTACAGTCCAAGCAGGCTAGTCGTTCTGTTCTTTCTGACACCGTTGTTTGGTGTGTTGTTGAGCTATCTGCTCTTGGGCGATGAGATTGGCTTTGGGTTGATTGTCGGTGCCTGCTTGGTCGCTTATGGGATTTATCTTGTCAACAAAAATTGAGCATTAGAGCATAAAAACAGGGGCGCGAAATTCCAAATCGGGAGGACTGTATGCAAACGGACAAGGTCAGATTGGCGATCATTGGTTGCGGGGGTATGGCGGGAGCGCATCTGAACGCCTACATTGGTCTAAAGAATCTCGGCATCGATATCTTTGATTTTGTGGCGATGTGTGATGTAGATATAGATCGAGCGAAGGGGTTTGCTGCGAGAGCTGCCGAAGTGCAAGGGGGTGTGGAACCCAAGGTCTATGAGGACATTGATGAAATGCTAGCACAGGAGACGTTGACTGCCGCTGATATCTGTGGACCTCATTTCCTACATCACACGCTTGCGATTCGTTGCTTTGAGGCGGAAGTTGACGTCATCGTTGAGAAACCGCTGGGAGTAACGGTCCGTGCGGGCTGGAAGATGATAAAGAGTGCAGAAGCCAACAATCGCATTCTTGCCACCGCAGAGCAAGTGCGGCGGTGGGTGAGTTCACGCACGGTTGAGTGGCTAATCAACAAGGAGAAGCGGATTGGCGAGCCTCGTATGTTTTTTCGACAGGGTGTTAGTGGGGCTAACAAAGATCCCGGAAATCTTTTGCGCGATGAAATGACGACATGGCGGAAAGACAAACTCACGAGCGGTGGTAACGGGATCATTGATGGTGGAGTGCACTACATAGATCTTCTCATCTATTTTTACGGTGAGCCCGAAGAAATCTACGCCCGATCGGAGAATCTGAGCCAATACCAGTTCAAAGATTCGGACGGCAATTATGTGCCGCAGACCGTCGAGGACACGGCGCTTGCAACGATTACATTTAAGAGTGGCGTCATCGGTCAGTGGGTCAACACCGGTGCAGCTCCGGGGCGCGGTATCGGCTATAACAGCTATCACGGAAGCATCGGTTCCATCTACAGCACCGGTGGATACCCACAATCGCCTGAGTTGCAGCTATGGGATGGAAGCACTCAAGATCCAGACACCTTGCAAAGCACTTACATGGCGAATCTGAATCCGGAGGAGAAGGAGCGATTGTTCCCGCACGGCATTACGGAAGGGGTGATGCTTGAGGTCTACGATTTTCTGGATGCGGTGCGTACACGGCGTAGACCAGAGCTTGATGGGGTTGATGGTTTGAAGGCACAAGCGGTCTGCAACGCCATTTATGAATCGGGATGGATTGGTCAGGCTGTGAAATTCGATGATGTATATAATGACAGGGTGACAGGATATCAGGACGAGATCAACGAACGATGGGAGATCTGAATACCCTCCGAAAAGCAGAGGCTAGTCTGGGATAGCAGGGAGAAGAGGAGTGTATGGAATGGAAAGTTACGCTCGGTGTTGGCGGGGCGGTTGTGCGTGATGGGCAGCTCCTCTTGGTTCATCATGCCTATGGTGCCAAGATGTGGCAGATTCCGGGGGGATATGTCAAACCGGAGGAATGCGCCCATGATGGGGTTGTGCGAGAGATCTACGAAGAAACCCACATCCGCGCAGCGGTTGATGGCTTGATTGGGGTACGCCACCGCGTAAAAGAAGGTGATAACTCGACCTACCTTATTTTTAGATTGACGCCGCTTTCATCGGACGATCCCATTCCCGATGGACGCGAGGTTGAGGACGCTGGATACTTTAGCCTTGCCGAGATCGAAGCGTTTTCACCAGACGAAATTCCTGCGCTCAATAAGTGGGTGGCTCGGTGTGTTTTGGACAAGACGCCAAATATGCTGTTGGATCAGGGCGACCCAGATGGGCTTAATCGACCGTACAACCTTTACATTCGTCCTTGAACATTTTTACGTTTCACGCATGTTGCTTTGAATCTCCCGATTTATCGGGGATCTTATCGGGGAGGAGATTAAAGATACTGGAAACAATCCCAATGCTTTAGCGTTGGGTCAGATGGCGTAATTTTGCTTGCAATTCTAATCAAAAAATGGTGGCTCATGTAAAAAGAAAGTGCAAAGCACGAAAATAAATTGTAGGGGCGGGGTCTCCCGTCCTTATTTGCTAGTGCGGGTCGGGTGACCCGACCCCTACGAAGTTTTTGTTGCACGCTTTCTTAACATGAGCCAAAATGGTATACTTGGTTTGTCTTTCGGTGCGGGAATAGCGCACCGTCGCTTGGCGGTGTTTCCCACACCTACACTATAGGAAGCGAAAGACGGAAAGACAATCCCATGTTAAAAACACACAAAATCGCTTTAGATCCAAACAACGTCCAAGCGACACAATTCGCTCAACATTGTGGTTATGCTCGTGTTGCGTATAATCATGTGCGTGCTGATTTCAAGGCTGGGTTAAACAATGGTGAGTGGCGTAGTCATATAGAGTTAAACAAGCGATTCAATTCGGTCAAACATGAGCAATACGATTGGTGTAAACCCCTTAATCAGCGTGCTGCTCATAATGCGATTTACTTTAACTTTCAGAATGCCGTTAAAAAGTGGAAGTCAGGTGAGAGTCGGTTTCCCAAGTTCAAGAAGCGTTCTTGTGGTCAGAGTTTCCAAGCGGATGCAGGTCGAGGCACAACTATTATCGAAGGACGGCGTATAAAACTACCCAAGATAGGTTGGGTTCGCATGTTCCAAAAACTTCGACACCTCGGCACTATCGTCAAAGTGGTAATCTCAAAAACTGCTAACCGTTGGTTCGCTTCTATTACTGTGGATACTTTTACTGATGATTCGATTCCTGAGATTCGACAAAATCCTGTCGTAGGTGTAGACGTAGGTATCAATCACTTAGCTGTCACATCCGAAGGTGTATATCACGAAAACCCCAAAGCCTTAAAGCGTTACGAGCGCAAGCTAAAATGGCTGCAACGTCAGTTAAGCCGTCGGAAAAAAGGCAGTCGGAATTGGTATACGACGAAAGCGAAACTTGCCAAGCTACACTACCGTATCACCTGCATTCGACAAGATGTCCAACACCAGGCAACAACGGCTATCGTCAATAACGCAAGCCGCATTGGGATTGAGTCGCTAAATGTTGCAGGTATGCTTAAGAATCATAGGCTTGCAAAGGCGTTGTCGGATGCCTCGTTGTCGAGTTTCCTGTCTATGCTCAAATACAAGGCAGAACGGATAGGTGTCAATATTGCAGAAGCCGATACATTCTACCCGTCTAGTAAGACTTGCTCGGCATGTGGGGCGAAAGATAGTGACTTGTCCTTGTCGGATAGAACATACCATTGCAGTGTCTGTGGTCATACACAAGATAGAGACCTAAACGCTGCGATAAACCTGAGAAACGTCGCCATGGGACACATGGAGACGTAAAACGCTTGTGGAGAGACGGTAAGACCTCGGTTGTCGGGGCACGTCTCGTCGAAGCAAGAAAATAGCATGGAGATTCTAATGTCTACCAATAAGTCTGTTAAGAATCCCAATGTTTCAACATTGGGAGCAGTCAATCAACGCGAACAGGAAACAATCGTCAATGCAGACCAGCTCCAACAGGTCTGTAGTCAACTGTACCAAAAAGCGGGTGTCGCACGAGAGTACGCCGACACCATCGCTCAGATGCAGGTTTTAATGGATCTGCGAGGCGTTCCTTCACACGCCACACGCGGTGTGCCGGGTTATGTGCGGGGGATGATAAACGGTGGCACCAACCCGAATCCAGAGCGTCTGCCCTACTCGATGCCGATCGTGGCTTGGGGCACCTTGTTGCTATCCACGGGATGAACCTCGCCATCGAAAAAGCGAAGGCAACTTCGATCGGCATTGTGGTTGTGCGCAACAGCCAACACTTCGGTGCTGCCTCTAGTCATGCGATGCGTGCACTTGAACATGACATGATTGGCTTTGCAACCACCAATGGAGGCGGTGTGAACGTGGCGGTCTTTGGTGCGAGGACCAACTCAATCGGTAACAACGCGCTCGCTTTTGCCATTCCCGCTGGCGAAGAACCGCCGATTGTGTTGGATATGGCGTGTGGCGCTGCGGCTGCTGGCAGAATTGGGACCGCACGGATGTATAATCAGAAGATTCCTTTGGGCTGGGGACTGGACGAGAATGGGGAGGAGACCGATGATCCATCAAAGGTGGCCGCGATCCTACCCGCTGCTGGTCCGAAAGGCTCTGCACTCGCGATTATCATGGATGTACTGTGTGGGCCGTTGGGTGGCGGACTGATGGGAATCAATAAAGCGTACAATCCACGGAATGCACCACCTGAAAAAATTGCGACCGCTCACTTTTTCTTTGCTATCAACATTGCGAATTTGACCTCGGTGGATCAATTTAAGGAAGAAATGGACGAACAGATCCGCACGACCCGTAAAGCGGAACCGCGGGTGGGATTTGATCGGGTAACGCTTCCCGGTGAAATTGAATGGGAACTCACCCAAGAACGTCGTGCAAACGGTATTCCGCTCCACAGGTCTCAAGTAGTAAGCCTTGAAGAGTTGGCAGATGAGCTTGGAGTGCTTGTGCCTTGGAAGACGTAAAACGTGAAAACAACTTGTTCATGGGTTCATTGATGTAGTTGGGCTCGGAAGTCCAACCTACGGGTATTGGTCTCAGCCCTGATAGATTGGGATGTAGGTCGAGATTCATATCTCGACACAAAACTGTTGGAGTCGGGTTTTCCAACCCGTTGGGCGAGCGAACCTCGCTCCTACGATAAGGCATTTGTTGGTGAATGACGGGCACGCCTCACATAAATGTCAACAGAACCTAGTCACTTCGTCTGGGACTGCACACCAACTTCTTCGGTGATGATTAGGAGTTGATTCGCTTCAACGTCCTTGAGTATTTGCTCTGTACCGCTGGGCCAGGTGATTTTTACCGCTTCCGCTTTTGTTTCCGTCCCTAGTCCAAAGAGGAGCCGCAGGTCGTGTCCGGAGAGATAGCTTGATCCCGCTTGTACCTCTTTCATCTGGGCATGGGAACGGGTTACAACTTCGACGCGTGTGCCTATCCCATCACGATTGCTTTTGCCGCCAACGGTTTTTATCATCAACCAGTTATATTTGTTTCCGCCTTCGTTGCGGAGTAGCACCCCTTCCTGATTCAGATTTACGACAAAAATGTCAGTGTCGCCATCGTTATCGTAATCGCCAAAGGCGGCGCCACGCCCCACCCTTTTAGTTGAGAAATACTCGCCGGACTGCTCGGAGGCATCCGCAAAAGTGCCCTCCCCGGTGTTGATGAAAAGCTGGTCGGTTTGTGCGTATTCGAGCGCGTCAGATTCCGTTGGATAGAGATGACCGTTGGCGACAAAGAGATCTAATGCTCCATCGTTGTTTGCATCGAAGAACTTTGTTCCGAAAGCCAATTTTAGGAAACTGACTTCCCCTAGACCCGCGATGTTTGTGAAGTCGATTAGGGCACCGTCTGCGGTGTTATGGTACAGTGTATTTGTCTCGTTGGAGAAGTTAGTGGCGAAAATGTCCAGCGTGCCATCGTTGTTGTAGTCGCCGAAATCGACTCCCATCCCACCTTCCGCGACGCCGTGCTCGTTATACGCTGCGCCTGCAAAGGGAGCGATATCCACAAAACGTCCGTCCCCGACATTGCGGTAGAGAAAATTGGGTGTTGTGTCGTTGGCGACATAGATATCGATACGCCCATCGTTGTCGTAATCCCCACAGGTGACACCGAGTCCTTTGCCATCGTCGTTATAAACGCCTGCTTGCTTCGTTACATCGGTAAATGTGCCGTTGCCGTTGTTTCTGTAAAGGGTGTCTGAGATGCCCGCGTAGACCTGTGGATTGGAATAAATTCGCCGTCCGCGGGAATCATACCAATTCCGATCTTTTGCTATATCATAATCGAGGTAGTTGACGACGTAGAGGTCTAGGTTGCCATCATGGTCGTAATCCACGAATGCACAACTTGAACTCCATCTTTGCCCGTTTCCCACACCCGCGTGAGCGGTCGCATCGGTGAACGTTCCATCCCCGTTGTTCTGATACAGGAGATTTTCGCCGAAATTGGTTACGTACAAATCTGAGTCGCCGTCGTTGTCGTAATCTGCGGCAACACAGCCCATACCGTAGCCGGCGTCTCCCCCACTGGCTGCCGTGGTCACATCGGTGAACGTGCCGTCTCCGTTGTTCCGATAGAGGGTGTTCACCGGTGGGGAAGCTGTCTCAAAGCCGGGCAGCGGTGCGCCGTTGACGATGTAAAGGTCTAAATCGCCGTCATTATCATAATCGAGAAAAGCTGCGCCTGATCCCATTGTTTCCAGATAGAGCTTGCGGTCACTGGCACCATTGACGTGCTTGAACGCAATTCCTGCCTCTGCAGTTACATCAAGGAACTGAACCGCAGTTTGTGCGTGGCAGAGCGGGAGGAAAAGATTGAGTATCAAGAGCGACCAATGTTTTAGCTTTCGTTCCATTCAACCATCCGTTATTCTATTTGGCTCGGAGTTGCCGGGCTATTCTGAATGCCCGAACCGCTTTTTCTGATTCGCCAAGCCGTTTATATGTTTCACCGAGATTTTCGTGGAATTCCGGGTTGTGTGGATCGAACCGAATAGCAGTGGTGAATGACTGTGTTGCGTCGGAATACCTTCTCTGTAGAAAGTAACTCATCCCAAGACTATTATGTGTCTTTGGTTCATTGGGCGCGAGGCGGACAGCGGTTTCGCAAACACGCTGCATTTTGTCTAGCTGGTTGAGTCTCATATAGCATACCGCGAGTATATTGTAGGTTTCCCAGCTGTTGGGACTAAGTTTGATGGATTGCTCTAAAGGTGTAATGGCTCTCTCAAATCTGCCGTATTGTACGTGAACGCGCCCAAGCTGCTGCCAGCGCTCAGGGTTGTCTGGACTTTGCTGAAGGGCGATTTCAAGCTGCGAAACAAGATTCATATAAGGCTTGAGGTTTTGGTACTTTCTAATCAGTTCGGCACCTTTCTGGACGCTCCCTTGTCTGATATATGTGTTTCCCAGACTGTAGTACGCCCGGATCTGATTTGGGTCCAGGTCAATAACCCGTTCAAAACAGATAATCGCATCATCAAATTTGCCCTGTTTCAGATAGACCATGCCGAGGTCATAGTATGGGTGGTACGGGTAATCTGGGGTAACTTTAGGATTCAGTTCGACAGCTCGGCGCAACGCCTGAATCGCCTCTGGATACTGGTTTCGTCTGAAGTAGGCAACGCCGAGCATCTGGTGTGAAGTGGGATTTTTGGGATCTAGCTTGATTGCGGTTTGGAGAGATTCGATTGCCTCTCTGGTTTTGGCAAGGTAGAGCAGGTAGATGCGTCCTAGGAGACGGTGCGCTTGCTCGCGGTTGGGGTCGATTTGAACGGCTTTTTTGAGTGATTCCACAGCAAGTAGATAATCCTCGTTTTTACTTAGGTCTAGCCCGCGATTGTAGTATTCCACGAAAGCAGAGGGCTCGTTACCTTCGGGCGCAGGCTGCAATGCCTGTGTGGAATGAACCTTGCGATCACTCTGAGAAACTTCCGATCCCTTGTCCCCTAGCTGAGCGCTTGACCCCAATTTCAATTTTCTGAGTTCAACAGTTGTGTATTGTGGTTCACCCTCGGTAATCTGAATGAACCGATCGAGGGGTACGTTATGGAACGTTTGCGTAAATCCAGTAGTGTGCCAGAAGATTTCGAGCCTCACGATTTTTTTTGCCTGCCCTAAGCCGATTGTTTGTCGGAGTGGATTGGCACCGAAGCTGCCCCCACTGTTGACATACTTATAAATCGAACGTCGCTCCCCGTTTTCGATGATCTCGGTGTGGATGCGCGCCCCGACTGCTGACCGGTTGGAATCCACACCGACCAGCTTGATCGCGAGAAAATGGTTCCTGAAGCCGGGGTTTTCATACAGGACGTTACTATACCCATCGCCGGGAAAGGCACCGCCCATCTGCTCGAAGATGTCTTGATCGCCATCGTTATCAAGGTCTGCGAAGACGACGGCGTGTCCCTTCTGTAGATGCCCAAATCCTCCGGCGTAGGTTACGTCGACAAAATCTATGCCACGCCGATTGCGATACATGACACTTGGCATGAGATTTTTATAATCTGGATATCCGGTGCCGAGATAAAAATCGAGATAGCCGTCATTATCGAGGTCACCGAAGTTTGATCCCATTGGCGCATTGGGTTGGACTAGATTGTGTTGTCGTGCAACCTCCTCGAAACTACCTTGCCCAGTCCCGCGATACAGACGTGGTAATCCGTCCTCACTTAGATCGGGACGGTTATGATATGTCATTCTTGATTCTGTTCCTATCGCAGCAGGTGGGGTGCCTAGGGAGATGCCGAGGGCGTTTGCTGCGAGATGCGAAATGCCAGCGGAATAAGCGGACACATACAGATCCAATGTCCCATCGTTGTCAAAGTCCCAAAACCAAGCGGGAAAGCTGCGTATCGGACATCGGTGAAAGTGCCGTCCCCGTTATTGCGAAAGAGACGGTTGACACCTTTGAAATTAGACACATATAGGTCGAGGAAACGATCTGCATTGTAATCGCCCCAGATCACTGACTTGGTAAAACCGTAGTTTTGCACACCGGCTTCCGCAGCTACATCGGAGAATGTGCCATCGCCGTTGTTGCGGAATAGCTGACAGGGGGCGTTGAATGCCTCGGTTGACTCGTTTCCAATATACAAATCGAGATTTCCGTCGTTATCGTAGTCGCCCCAAGATGCTGTCTGAGTGGGATAGTGCACCTCGCCTAAACCTGCGTCGAAGGTTACATCGGTGAACGTGCTGTCGCCATTGTTACGTAACAGGGAGTTTGGGTGTTGGCCCGCTGTCTCGAGCCAAGCGCCCCGCAATACAAAGAGATCAATGTCGTCATCATTATCGTAATCTGCTTGAAGAAGGTTTAGTCCACCGTACAGACCTAGCAAGCCCGCTTGTTCTGTTTGCTCTGAGAATGTCCCATTTTGATTGTTTCGGAAAAATCGGAGTTGTCCAGTAGGGTCCCACGTCGAAACGACGAGATCCAGATAATTGTCGTTGTCAAAGTCATCCATGATTGCGCCGCCAGATAGATCGAATGTATCAAGCCCCAAATGGGGAGCGATATTGGTGAAACGCGGGAGTTCCTCTGCAGATTGGAACGCCTCTGGGGGCAGCAGGTATGGCTTGGGAACCTGTTCTGGGTAAGCACCGATAGTCATGTATGCGATGTTGAGCAGCCATCTCGCCTCTAGATGGAGCGACAATTCGACCGTTGTGTTTCGCAGCACTTCGGTGAGGTAGGTTATTGCCTGTAGTGAACCCTCTTGTTGGGTATGAATCCCGCCATCTCGTAACGGCAGAATGCAGCTGTCAGGGTTGCTCGCAGTTCCGATTTCGCTGGGGCAGCAATTCTGTGTTTCGCCCTTTCGCATATATGCGACGCCGAGGCGAAAGAGGGTTTGATTCGCCATCAACGGGGAGAGTTGTCCCCTTAATCGGGGCAGCAGTTTTCCTGCTTGTGTGAGCTGATCTATTGCCGCCTCTTCATTACCGAGCCGAAGTTCTGCCTCACCGAGTTCTGTATGGAGACGCCATCGGTTTAGATCTGAAGCATCGACGGGTAAGTTGGCGAGATGTCTACGCAGCTGGCGCGCCATTCCCTCGCCTATGTAATTATTCTTTTCGGCAGTTTGATCAGCGATCTGCTTGAGAAGGGTGAGCATTCTTTGATGGCTGGTTGTTGATGTGTCAGCCTCGACGGAAACGTAACCCGTTATGACAAAGGTTGTGACGACAACGAGCAAACCCGACACAACGCGGTGGAACCACCTTGGGGATGTTTTGGTAGACGATTGTTTTTCGGCTTGAGTTCTCGAATTCAAGCTGGTAGTATAGTACGCTGTGTTGCTAAAATTTCGCTTGATAATTGGCATTGGTGATGCTACCCTAAAAGCGTGATGAACTGTGACTCTCGGTTTGCCACCAAGGTCTGCCTACGGAGGCGTTTAATTTTGAGAAACAATCAAACGTTCAAATATTCCGATGAAAATCGTCATCTGGAAGCGCTTGTTGATCAGTTAGATCCCAACGGTGCCCCTCAGATTCGTTGGGTTTATCGTGCTGCTCGACATATAAAAGCGGGTGGTGGGAGACTTGGTATCTTTTCCGGATCTTTCAACCCGCTCACCGTCGCCCATATCAGAATGATTGAAGCGGCACAAAAAAGATACGATCTGGACGAGATTCTGCTAATTTTGGCGAGGGCAAATGTTGATAAGGGTGTGTTCGGTCTTTCGCTTGCAGATCGGCTATTGATGCTCAAGGCGTACACAGCGAATCGGGAGGATTTTTCTGTTGCGGCTTGCAGCCACGGCAAATTTATTGAGAAGATCGAAGCGTTAAGGCCTGCGTATCCCTCCGGTACACACTTCTCATTCATTGTTGGCTATGATACGTTCATTCGCCTGTTCGACCCAAAATATTATACCAATTTGCACGTTGCATTGGAAGCCCTTTTTGATCAATGTCGCTTCATCGTTGCAAACCGCCACAACTATGACGCGGATGCTGTGAGACAGGTGATGGAATCGCCGGACTACCGTCGTTACGCGAGCGGGATTGATCTGATCGAGTTGCCAGATTTTTATGCGGAGATTTCTTCGACGGATATCCGAGCGCAGATTCAGGCGGGAAATTCGGTGGATCACCTTGTGCCATCGGAAGTGCAGGGATTCCTCAAGGCAGTTCAGGCTTATCAGGCTTGAACACTGATTGGGACCGGGGTTGTCCACTCGTAATGAATGACGACCCGGTTGGTCCTTGGACAGGCGTAAACTTGTTGATCTAGATGGCTACAGTGCTGACATGTCCGGGGCCGACTCCCTAACTGTGCTGGTGAAAAAAACTCGCATTTCGTGGCAATCTGTTTCATCTGCTCGTGATTTGCCGCGGTCAGATAGAACGCCTCAACTGACCCTCCTACGAGATTGATGACGCGATCTGTCCGTCCTTCTCCTTGCCATATCTCGTTAATCAGCTCTTCCAAGATGGCGCGATAGGTCTGTTCTCCACTCGGTTCTGGTGAATGGAGGGTGATGTCGGTTGCTAGGCTATATTGCATCAGGTTTTTCAAGCGACTCTTCTGCTTGCGATATTCTGCTCTCATTTCAGCCATGAAGTTTTTACGAAATTCTTCCCAACCAATTTCTCTGGATCCCCACTGCGTAAGCAACTCCTTTGATGGTGCCAATTCGGTAATATTTTGCATGGCGGGAATTTTTTCATAACAGATTGCGTATTTTTTAACCGTTTTGGTGGCTGCGGCATTTTCAACTGAGTTCAGGTATAGCATGATGTTACCTCTTTTCTGTTAGAAATTATCGTGTCTTATTGAAGAAAAAACGTGTTCTTCACCGTGGGTGTGGCGAAGCATTATTTTAACCCTCTTTAAGAACGGCAAGATTGCTAATCTTGATACAAAAAGCGTATCAGCAATTTTTTTCAGGTTTAATCTACTGTCGTGCACATAGAAGTAGGAGCATTGTAGAATTGACGTGTTTTTTAACTTGGCATTACATTTGCATGGAGGAATACAATGGCACAAACAGGTACACAGGTTGTTGTAAGACCGGACAATAGCGTAGGAACGAAGGTGACTGAGATTCGGTCGCCGGGACGGGGTGAGGTACTTGTTGAGACAGTGTGTACGCTGATTAGCGCGGGCACGGAACTCGGCACGCAAGAGCAGGGACGGACCGACGATTTTACCCCCGGTTATTCAAACACCGGCCGAATTGTCGAAATTGGTGAAGCGGTGGAGGGGTACGAAATCGGGGACCGTGTATTGTCGCTAGGACACCACGCAAGTCATGTTACTGTGTCTGCTGCACCACAGTCGCTGGCGAAGCTGCCGGATAGCGTGTCCTTCGATGAGGGTACTTTCGGTGTGCTTGGCAGTGTTGCGATGCACGGTGTCAGAAAGGCTCGGATTGAGCTGGGTGAGTTCGCCTGCATTACGGGGATGGGACTTGTCGGTCAGTTAGCGCTGCAGCTTGCGGCGCAAACAGGTGCTGAGTTACTCTTTGCGATTGATTTAAGTGATGCGCGGTTAGATGTGGCAAAAGTTTCAGGAGCGACGCACCTACTGAATCCGAACCGCTGTGATCTCCGTTCGGAAGTCGCTAACATCACTGAAGGACGCGGACTGGATGTGACTATCGAGGCTTCTGGCTACCCGGAGCTGCTTCCTATTGCATTTGACATGGCGCGGATTGGCGGGCGCATCATGGCGTTGGGATCGATCTGGCACCGAAAGGTCGAGGTGGATTTTATGGACTTTCATCTGAAGGAACTCACCTTAGTTGGGTGTCATCAGCCGAAATGCCCGACGGTTGCGACGCCTGCGTTTCCTTGGACACAGCAATATAACCGACGGCAGATTTTGAAGATGATTGAGCGTGGCGGAATCAATGTGAATCGTTTAATCACACACCGACTGCCATATACAGAAGCGGGTGAAGCTTACCGGCTGCTGCGCGATGAACGTGACAAATCGTTGGGGGCTGTGTTGACTTGGTAGGTAGTTATAGACTTCTTGAACGCAGATTGTTTTGCCCCCTGATCTCATCGAGCGACACGGAGAAAATAATACGTAATGGGTAAGATTTGGTCTTTACCCGTTATGTACGACGTAGCTTATGCGGTTGATGTAACCAATTGACGGTTTATTTCTTTTTGACATACTCCAAAACCTAAAGGATTTGGATTCTTTAGGAATCGAATTGCGCTATCGACAAGGATTGGACGGCGAACCGCCTCTTATATCCTCTCCTTCGCGGGTTGATGCCCCAACCCGAAAGATGTTAATTGCAGCGTTGCGGTCTCGGTCATGTGTCGTGCCACAATCGTTACAACGCCAGTTTCTATCACGCAAGTTCAACGCTTGATTAATAGCACCACAAGCCGAACAGGTTTTACTCGAAGGATACCATTTATCAATGAACCTGATTTTAACACCCTTCTTTTGTGCAATATACATCAACTTTTTGACAAAATCGGCAAAGCCTAAATCACTGACTTTGCGCCCCCAAAGGCGTTTGATGCCTTTAAGGTTCAAATCTTCGAGCCGTATCTCGTCGTATTCGTCAGTCAGTTGGTGTGCAAGTTTCCAATGGAAGTCCGCTCGTTGCCGTTCAATCTTGCGGTGCTTGCGTGCCAAGTCAAGCCTTGCTCTTTGACGATTCTTTGATTTCTTCTGAGTCCGTGAATGCGCTCGGTTGGCACGTTTGATAGCAT
>JAGWBT010000081.1:0-1502 GCA_021295755.1 Candidatus Poribacteria bacterium | reverse complement strand
CGATTGCCAATACGAATCTTGTTACCCGGCAGAAGTTTCCAACCCGCTTGAAGCAGTGTGAACGATTTATACTTACGACATGGCTTGAAGCGAGGGCGACCCCACTTCTTACCCGCAGCACGGGCTTCAAACATTGACTGGTAGCCTTTATCTATACGAGATGCCACGTCTTGTATCGCTTGGCTCGGTAGTTGATGCCAGTGGGCAAAGCGTTGGGTGCGTTTCAGTTTAGAAATGTGATTTATCAACCGAAACTTGCTGATATACTGGTTTCCATAGATGGCGTGGTAACGACGCTGAAGCGCAACGCAATGATTCCAAACAAAAGCGTGTCCATCTATCGTTTTGTGCAACTCACGATTACCGTGATTGCTATACATCTTGAACTTGTAGGTTTTCATGAAGGTCAGCTTTCTGGCTCTCATGCCTTTTCAACGAGGTGTGGGGGACACTAACGAGGTTGTTAGTGGTTGAAATCCCCCACGAAAGCCGAAAGAATTATACCATTTTTTACCTACAATCTGTATCCCAAGCATAAATGCTTGGGGCTTAGACCTAAAGGGTTTTTTGATAAAATGATGAATAGTGAGGGTAAAGTATGGGATGCACAAACATCACAGCGCGGGAGATTCGATTATTTGCGATACTCGCGCTCGTAGCAGGGATCGTTTTTGACTACCTGTTTTATGAAAAGGCGATCGGAATTTCATACCCGTTGTTTGTCGTCGTTTTCTATTGCTTATTTTGGGTTGCTTCACGCAGGCGGATCTCATTCCAAATTGACTTTGGTTGGTTTCTGTTTATCCCTATTTTTTTGCTCTCGGCAGCGTTCGCCCTCCATTCAAACCCGGTGTTACTTGCTCTCAACTCTGTCCTGATCCCACTGCTCCTGCTTCTTCAGACGACGCTACTTGTTTATAGATATGAGTGGTCTAGTGTTCGATCCATCGTCCGTTTTTTAGGAAAATTGTTCCGTCAAATTTTTGGCAATACCCCCAAGATATTCTTGGAACTCATTTCGCTCGCGAGGGTTGCCGAACGAATTGCGCCTGAGAAGCGTAAGACTCTCAAACACATCTTTATTGGTTTGATAATCTCTGCGCCCCTCTTAGTCATTGTTATCGCATTGCTTGCGGAGGCCGATACAGTTTTTCAGAATTTTGTCGCCGATATTGTTAAGCCCTTAGAATTTATCGGTTCTATCCCTTTCGCTGAGCATGTGGGAGTTATTGGGATTATCACAGTGTTACTATTCGGTTATTTGGCGGTCGTATTAAAGGCTAAAGTGGAAGAGGTGTCAGCACCTGCTGAGGGGGATACAGGGGGCTGGGACACTACGATCGTTGTTACGGTTTTGGTGATGGTGAACGCTGTCTACACTCTCTTCTGTGGGATTCAGTTTACATATCTTTTTGGTGGTGAGGAAGTGATTCGCTCTATCCCTGATTACACTTACGCAGAATACGCGAGACGGGGTTTTTCCGAACTAATTGTTGTTACCG
>JAGWBT010000080.1:13257-14428 GCA_021295755.1 Candidatus Poribacteria bacterium | reverse complement strand
GTTTTGACTAACTAACAGGTTTTGCCGTTCTGTATCCCCGCCATAAAGGACGGGGTTTTAGAACGGAATATTCTGATAAACCAGAATGATTACAATTCAACCCTTAAATTCAATCAGGATTTTCAGGTGCTTGGATCCCAATCTTATCAGCGAGGTTTTCATGCTTCGCCCTTCACGCTTCACGCTTCGGTTTTGAGTTGACGTGCGAAATTGGCTATTGTATAATCTGCTTGTGTTCCACTATATCCCAAGCTGCAGGGCGTCACCAAGGTTGAACAATGAGAGTTGTCGCTGGAAAATTCAAAGGCAGACGCTTAAAAACACCTAAAGGGTCAGAAGCTCGACCTACTGCCGACCGCGTCAAAGAGTCATTATTTCGTATCTTTGGTGAACAGGTTGTCGATGCCGATTTTCTTGATCTCTGTGCGGGAACTGGGAACATTGGTCTGGAAGCCTTGAGCCAAGGCGCGAAGTCCACCACCTTCGTTGATAGCAATTATCACTCTGTCCGCATTATCGAGTCTAATCTTGAAATGTGTGGGTTTGATCGTAAGCATCCACAGGTCAGGCTCATTCACCTTGACGCACGGAAAGCGCTTGCCCGGTTTGGCAAACGCAAAGCGAAATTCGATCTGATTTATTTCGATCCGCCATACGCCTCTAAAATCCACGAATCGTGTGTGAAACAGATTGCGGAGGCGAATCTTCTCTCTCCAGCTGGGGCGCTCGTTGTTGAACATCGGAAGGTTCAGGAGGCAGATTGGACTGAGTCCTTGATGTTGGATGAACTGGTTTTAAGTCGCCAAGAACGGTATGGTGACACAATGCTTTCATTTTACAAGCGGTATCAATTGTGTTAACGCAAGTTGCTAGGGCGTGTTGACATTTTGCAGTAGTAGTGAACAACGTTGTTCACTACGATAACCCCTACCACGACACAGAACCGAGTGATTCGTAGGGAACGGGGAGCTCCGTGCCATCTGTTCCAAACCACCTGAGTAATTGTCGGTCTCTTGTGCTTGTGTAGGTCGAGATTCATATCTCGACATCTTCCTGCCATGATCGCAGGTTAGGAAAACCCCGATTTCATCAAGAGCAGGCTCTGTGACTACCAAAGACTGTCGATTTTGGAAAATCGACCTACATAAGTCTGTAGGGGTTGTGTCTCCCC
>JAGWBT010000080.1:0-13150 GCA_021295755.1 Candidatus Poribacteria bacterium | reverse complement strand
AAGTCCCCCTGATAAGGGGGATTTAGGGGGTTGGCTGTGCATTGGGAGTGTCTAAGTAATTCTAAAATCTACCATAAATGTCAACAGAACCTAGTTATATGCGACACGGTAAAAGTCAAACCCCGATACCTGTAGGTCGGGCATCTTGCCCGACTCATAGCCCCAACGGGGTGACATGTGTATAGAAAACAGGATAAAACCAGCCTTAAAGCCCCAGCGGGGCGACATGTATGTGGTATCATCACGCAACTAGCAACTTAGGCTATGTTAAGAGGAAGAATTTTGCAATACGGAAACGATACCAATGACCTCCCACTCGACCAGATTTTATGTGGTGATAATCTGGAGTTGGTTCGACAACTCCCGGATCGCTCTGTTCAACTCGTTATCACCTCACCGCCCTATTTCCAACAACGTGATTACGGTGCGGGTATGGGCAATGAGACGCGCTTAAGGGAATATCTTGAGAACTTGCTATCCCTGTTCCGTGAATGTGTTCGCGTTGTAAAAGATGACGGGAGCCTTGTGTTTAATTTGGGAGACAAGTATGAAGATAGCAGCTTGCTCCTTGTGCCGTACCGCTTTGCGATCGGGGCGACGGAAACAGGAGAGGTGAAACTAGTTAACGATGTGACATGGGTGAAGAAAAATCCAACACCACGCCAATTTACACGACGATTGGTCAGCAGCACCGAGCCGTTCTTTCATTTTGTCAAGACAGCAGATTACTTTTATAATCCCGATGCGTTCATGGTAGACGAAACCCCACCAAAAAAATTGCAATCTCAAGGGCGGAGTGTGGGGCAAAAATATTTCAAGTTAATCGATCAATCAGATTTGTCCGAGGACGAAAAACACAATGCCCGCGTTGCTTTGGAAGAAGCAATCCAAGAAGTTCACCGTGGTGAGATCGCTGGATTACGGATGAAAATTCGGGGTATCCATGCAGAAGCATTTGGCGGACAAGACGGCGGACGTAAAATTCAGATTGAAAAAAACGGTTTCACACTTATTCGGTTACGTGGCAACAAACTCAAGCGGGATGTGCTCGAGCATTCTGTCGAATCAATTAAAGGAATCAAGCACCCAGCAATTTATCCCGTAAAAATCATTGAGGAGTTTTTGTACCTTCTCACACGCCGGGGCGATGTCGTATTAGATCCCTTCATCGGTTCCGGTTCCACAGCTGTCGCCTGCAAACAACTCGGACGATATTTCATCGGCTATGATATTAACCCGGAGTATTGCCAATATGCACAAAATCGGGTTGAGACGATGACCAATGAGGATACATCATCTTTGTTTGGGGATAGCTTGTAGATACTCCCCTTTCCACCTTGCCAAGAAAGGTAGCTTGAACCACGACCTGCATGGTTTCCACTCTCGAAGAGATTCAGACACGGTTGACAGCTTTTGATCTCTTTCAGTTGTTGGCTGATGAACCGCACAGTTTTTTTCTTGATAGCGGTATGGATGCCCCAAGGCTTGGCCGCTACTCATTCGTCGGCTCGCATCCTTTCCTGATTTTCCGCAGCAAAGGGACAGACCTCCAGTTTAATTGGAGGGACCGGGTCGAACAACAGTCGGGCGATCCGTTTGACGCGCTACGGGAAATTTTGAATCGATTTCAATCACAAACACCGCCCGCCGACCTGCCGTTTATCGGTGGAGTTGGATATTTTGGTTATCCCCTCCGCTGCTTCATCGAAGAACTACCCTCTACGACACACGACGACCTCAAACTCCCCGATTGTTATTTTGCGTTCTACGATGCCACTGTTGCATTTGATCACTTGTCCAATCAGGTCTATTTATGCCGATTGGATGTCGACAAAAGTTATGCCAACCGACATCAACAGCAGACCGAAAAACTCCGCTCGATTCTCCAATCTGAAAATCACCACACACAGCTGCGCTCCGAAGCATTCAAGTCTCACGCTTCACATTTTACGAAATCCCCAATCAGATCTAATTTTTCCAAAGCAGACTATCTCTCCACTGTGCAACGCGCGAAGGCGTATATCGCTTCAGGCGACATCTATCAGGTCAATTTGTCGCAGCGGTTATCGACGTTAAGTGATTTGCCCCCGCCAGAGCTATACGCTTGCTTGCGTCAGTTGAGTCCTGTGCCTTATGGGGCGTATCTCCATTGTGGTGATTTTCACATTTTGAGTGCTTCTCCTGAACGGTTTCTCCATTTTTCGCTAGGTAGCCGAACCGTCGAAACCCGTCCAATCAAAGGGACACGCCCACGCGGCTTGACACCGGAGTTAGATCGCAAATTGGCGGCAGAGTTGCTGCATAGCGAAAAAGATCTCGCCGAATTGTTGATGATTGTGGATCTTGAACGAAATGATCTCGGGCGCGTTTGCGAAATCGCATCCATCCATGTGCCGGAGCGCGTCGCGCTCGAAAGCTATTCCAACATACATCATCTCGTCGCAACTGTTAGGGGCACACTCCGGAGAGACGCTGACCGAATCGATCTCCTGAAATCGTGCTTTCCCGGCGGTTCTATTACCGGGGCACCTAAGATTCGAGCGATGGAACTAATTGATGAATTGGAGCCGACAGATCGCGGCGTGTATACAGGAGCAATCGGCTACTTCGGATTCGACGGGACGATGGATCTTAATATCGCCATTCGGACATGCATCCTCAAGGAAGGGTGTGCCTACTTTCACGTTGGCGGCGGTATTGTTGCGGATTCCGAACCCGAGGCAGAATATCAGGAGACGCTAGATAAAGCGAGCAGCTGGATGGCTGTTTTGGAAGGCGACATGAAACATGAATAGGTAAAATATCGAATCTATTGGATTGTGTTTGACTGCTAAACCTGTGATCATAAGGAGAACATCGTGAGCCAAACAAGAAAAGTTGTTGTGATGGATAGCAACGGAAAAATCTGGACGGAGGAGCAGCCCACCCCTGAACCTGAGTCGGGCCAATTACTGGTAGAAGTCAAAGCCTCGATGGTAAGCCCGGGCTCCGGACTCGGTGGGGTCAAGGGCAGACGCGCGAACCCACAACCGAATCCAACCATACGTCCATTTGGCTATACCAATGCTGGTGTCGTCATCGGCACAAAAGGGAATTGCGATGAGTTCTCAATCGGCGATCGCGTGTCGGGAATGGGTGGCGGGTACGCACTACACGCAACACACGCATGTATACCGCACAATCTGTGTGCAAAGATCCCTGAGAATGTGAGCGATGCAGAAGCGGCGTCCAATCACCTCGCGGCTACCGCCTTACATGCCGTGCAACGCGGACGAATCGCAATTGGCGAGAATGTTGTTGTAGCGGGGCTTGGTCTGGTGGGACAGTTGTCCTGTCAAATTGCACAGATTGCCGGTGCGTATGTTATGGGGCTAGATCACTTGCCACGGCGAATTGAGATTGCACAGGAGGCTGGTGTAGATTTGCCAATCCAATTGGGAGATGTTGACCCTGTGCCGATTGCCGAGGAATTCACAAAAGGATACGGGATGGACTGTGGGATTATCGCATTCGGCGGCGATGGCACGGAAGCGTTTAGTCAGATTCGCAGCATGCTCAAGACAGCACCGGATACGCATAAGATGGGGCGTATCGTCATCGTCGGCGGGGCGAGTATTACGCACCGTTTTGCTGCTGGCGTTGGAAATGTGGACGTAATCAGCGCAGCCCGGACAGGTCCCGGCTATCATGATGAGGCTTATGAACATGGCGCAGACTATCCACCGGTGTTCGTCCGTTGGCCCACACAACGAAATCTGGAATTGGTGCTTCAGTTCATGTCTGAAGGCAAGCTAAAGGTGAAACCGCTGATTACCGATATTGTCCCAATCGATCAGGCCGCCGACGCATGTGAGAAACTCATCCAAACCCCGAACGAGGCGTTGGGAGTTGTCTTCACTATGCCGTAATCCGCAGGCGAAAAATGGATTGACAATCGCAATACGGTACACTATACTGACTATACTATATTTTATTGTCGAAAGGCGGGTGAGCCACGATTTTCCGAAAAATTAAGATCATCCTAGACATGATCAAATTTGAGCACACAGTCTTCATGCTGCCCTTTGCAATCATGAGCGCATTTATCGCATCGGACGGATTGCCAGCGTTGGACAAGTTTGCTTGGATACTCGTTGCCATGGTCGGGGCGCGCAGTTGTGCTATGGCATTTAATCGACTCGCCGATGCGGAGATTGACAAAGCGAACCCACGCACGTCAATGCGAGCGATTCCCGCGGGATTGATCGCGAAGGGAGCAGTATGGGCGTTTACACTTGTTTCCGCTGCACTGCTTATGTTTGCTGCCTATAACCTCAATCCACTTGCCTTTGCGCTTTCACCTGTTGCACTTGTGGTGATTATGGGATACTCTTATACTAAACGCTTTACCTCTTTCTCTCACCTTTGGCTTGGGATATCCCTCTCAATTGCGCCGATCGGCGCGTGGATCGCCATTAAGGGTCAATTTGATTGGACACCTACGCTGCTTGGATTGGCGGTGCTGCTTTGGGCGGCGGGATTTGACATCATCTACGCTTGTCAAGATTTCGATTTTGATCGCAAGCATCGGTTGTACTCAATTCCTGCGAAGTTCGGAATCCGACCGGCATTATGGATCTCATCGGTGCTGCATGTAGTCATGATTACGGTCCTGCTCGGCGTTACGTTATTGACGAATCTTGGTGTTGTCTATCTGGTTGGCGTTGGAATTGTTATCGTTATTTTGGTTTATGAACATGCCATCGTCAAGCCGCACGATCTTTCACGAGTAAATCTCGCTTTCTTCACGCTGAACGGCATGGTGAGTTTGGTGCTCATGGCATTATCTGTTGTGGATTTAGTATGGTAGCGCCACATAAATGATCGCTTTAGCTGCCAATTGCTAATCAAGTAAAGGCATGATCTATCGTTCCAATCTAAAATCTTTATAGATAGAAAGAGATAAAATTATGGACATCAGTTTTAGTACGGGTGTAGGTGGGGGTGCATGGAGTCTTGAAGAGTGTCTCAAATGGGCGAAAGCAAACGGCTTTGATGCGATTCGTCCTAACGCTAGTGGAATATTTGATCCCGAAGATATCCTACAAACAGGTGGTGATGAAATCAACGACGCCTCGCGTTCACACGATATCTATCTTGCCGCGTTAAGTGCTCACAACAATCTGCTGGACGATGATCTCGAAACGCGTGAAGCCGCTCGTGAAAATCTCAAACGAGCGATTGAAGCGGCAAGTATGCTCGGCACACCAGTCCTCGTGACCTATGCAGGCAGCCCTGTTAGTTGGCATTTTTACGGACAATTTTCCTCAAACCCCGGAAACCCGGGCGATAGGTCGGTTGAACTGGTGGGTAGATTCAAAGAAATGTGGACACCGGTCATCCGCTTTGCTGAAGAGAAGGGCGTAACGATCGCGCTTGATTGTGCGGTACGAATGGGTAACATCGCCTGTAATCCGGAGATGTGGGAACGCATCCTTGACGCAATTCCTTCCGACAACCTAGGATTATCTTGCGATCCCTCTCACTGGCTCTGGATGGGGATTTTGCCGGCAGAAGATGCTATCCGCATGTTTTCCGGCAAGTGGTACTATGCTGATGTGAAGGACTGTGAAGTCAGTCCACAAATGCGCTTCCGTCAAGGAATTATCGGAAACTGGTGGTGGCAATATCGCGTTCCCGGACGCGGACAGTTGAACTGGGGAACAATCATCGGTGCACTTCTTGAGTCCGGATATGATTATGTCCTTTGTGTTGAGAATGAGGATCGGGGGATGCCGGGACTTGCTGGATTCGCACTAGGTGGGCGACATCTGCGCCAGTTTCTGCCCAAGCACGGGGAACCCTACGACCCTGCAAGTCTCTGGAAGGTCAGGAATTGATCTTGCAATCGCTTCTTGAAATATGCTATCATTTAGCTGTTTTGCACATCTCTGTTAATTCGCTCTGGTGGGAGGTAGATAATGGCTTCTATTCACGACAATCTTTCGCGGATTCAAGATCGGATAGCTGCAGCTGCCACACGCGTTGGACGCGATCCAGATTCCATAGAGCTCGTTGCTGTTTCTAAAACCAAGCCTGTCAGTCTAATTGTAGAGGCAATTGAGGCAGGGATTACGCACATTGGCGAGAATCGCGTCCAAGAGGCACAAAGTAAGCACCCCCAAATTGACCATCCTGTAAAGTGGCATCTGGTCGGTCATCTGCAGAGGAACAAAGTAAAACAAGCCTTACAAATTTTTGATCTCATCCACTCCGTGGATACCCCTCGCCTCCTTGCTGAAATTGATCGACGATCTGCTGAGTCAAATCGCACGACAGAGGTACTGATTCAGGTCAACACCTCCGCTGAACCCAGCAAATACGGTCTGGAACCGGATCAGACGCTAGGGTTCATTGAAAGTGCACAGCCTTACACCCATGTCCGGATCAAAGGATTGATGACAATCGGTGCCTTTCTGCCAGATCCGGAAGCGGTGCGTCCGATGTTCTCATTGCTGCGACAACTCCGGGAGAAAATTATCGCCCAGCAGTTTCCGAATGTTGAGATGGACACCCTGTCAATGGGAATGACCAATGATTTTGAGGTTGCTATTGAGGAGGGCGCGAATCTCATCAGGGTCGGTACAGCAATCTTTGGAGAACGGGAATAAAACATTTGACGCAGATAGGAGCATAGCCCTTTGGATACTAAACTTCGAGTCGGTTTCATTGCCGTTGGCAATATGGGAGGTGCGATTGTCAGAGGCGTTGTGCGTGATTTACTACCACCTGAACAGGTTTGGATAACAGATGTCTATCGTCCCCTCGTTGACCAGTTGTGCGAGGAGTTAGGGGTCAATAGTGCGGAAAATATCTCGCAACTGGTGGAGAATGTGGACTGTCTGTTATATGCAGCCAAACCGAATAACGTACCAGATGTCTTTCCAGAGGTTGCTGCCACCCTCCAATCTCCGTCCCAGTGGATTATCTCCATTGCAGCAGGTGTCTCGACAGCCCAATTAGAATCTTATTTTACCTCACCGTCGCCGCCAATTGTCCGTGTGATGCCAAACATCGCCGCATCTGCGGGGGAAGCGATCTCCGCAATCGCAGCGGGAAGCACTGCCACGACCGAACACCTTGCCGCAACCCAAGCAATTTTCAACGCTGCGGGCAAATCACTGATCATGGAGGAGAGACATCTGAACGCCGTTACCGGTTTAAGCGGCAGCGGCCCCGCGTTTGTGTTTCTCTTCATTGAAGCATTTGCTGACGCAGGGGTACAGGTCGGGTTGAACCGTCCTGACGCATATCAACTTGCCCTACAAACGGTGCTTGGAGCGTGCAGAATGCTTGAGGACACAGGCGAACATCCAGCAGTCCTAAAAAACCGGGTGACGACGCCGGGCGGGACAACGGCGGCGGGATTATATGCGTTGGAGAGTGGGCGGCTGCGGGCGATTATTGCTGATGCTGTGAGTGCCGCTACAAAACGCTCCGAAGAGCTTGCAAATTGAGTGAGATTGGAAGGATTCTCAACTATGGAAATGTTGATGCCTCTCATGATTGAAGTGATTGGGATTTACTCAATCATCGTTTTTGCTAATGTTATATTATCTTGGATTGTGAACCTCTCTGGCAATACGACAGTAAGACAACTTTATTGGATGACGAACCGATTTGTTGACCCAGCGCTAGACCCCATTCGCCGTGTTCTTCGTCCTATGACAGGGGGCTTGGGAATTGACGTTTCACCGCTTATCTTAATACTCTTTTTACAAATACTGCAAAGGATGTTGAGGTCAACCTTGTAAGTGTCCATTTGTTCAGAACTTCTGAATTCTTGTATTTATTAGGTGTACCCTAACGGTTGTTCAAAATGCTGACTGAAGAAAAAATTCTAACATTATGGGATGAAATTGATATTTACGCTCAACTAATCCAACGAGCGAAATCGACCGCCTATGTCCTCCGCGAAATGCCTACAGCTACCGATCATTTGAAGTTGGACGTGTTCAAAGGTAAGATCTGCCAAGACATCTTCCTGAAATCTAACATGATGCAAGGGATGGGTGTAGAGTATGTACCGCATTGGGATTATTATACTCCTACTGTCGAGACAAAGGCGTTGAATCGTGAGTATAAAGATGGCACCTTTGATGCAATTCGATTTCGCCGGCAGTGTCGACGTGAGTTCCAGCGTGAGATTGACCAACAGCAAAACCAACTGCGAACGGTTGGGATTTTTGGAGATTGGAAGAAGGGCAAGACTCTGGATTCACGCGATGAAGCGAAAATTATCAATGCTTTCAGTACGCTACAGGATTTGGGGTATCTGAATAAGGATCAAAAATTAGGAGCCTGGTGCCCAAAATGTAATACTATACTAGATGCAGATGAGATAAAGAATCAGCCCGCGCCGGCGTATTCTGGGTATGTCAAATTTCCTGTCAGCATCGGTTTAGAAGAGTTTGGCGAGGACGTTTATCTGTTAGCGCGGGTTCAAGATCTATGGTGTCTGGCTGGAAGCGTTGCCATTGGGGTGCAGGAAAGTAGCGAATATTGGATTGTTGAGCTAGATGGTGAAATCCTTCTCCTCACTGAGGATGATCTCTTAGGTTGCTTTCCACCGGATCAGCAGGCAGATATAAATCGATTGCAAACCTGTCCAGTTGATGTGCTGACGGATTGCTTCTGCGCCCATCCGTTTCTAGGCAAAGACCTTCAGGTCGTTGTTATTCCAGATATTTCTGAGCAAGACGATGCGCCGGACGAAGAGACAACACCTCAACCACTGACCGGAGTTAGGCCACTCACCCCGGGGCACCGCCCTGATGATTATCAAATTGCTCAAATCCTACAACTTCCAATTACATCGGTTATTGATGATGCTGGACGTTTAACGGAGGATTCCGAGCAGTTTTGTGGTCTCGAAGTTTCCGATGCCGGGAAATTCATTGCCTTTGAATTGGAAAAACGGGGCTACCTAATATCAGCAGAATCTGAGGAGGCACACCAGCCCCACTGTTCGCGGTGTGATATGCCAGTCCTATTTCGTTCAATTCAACAATGGATCTTCTCCTTAGACAGTAACCAATTGAGGGAGCGGGTTCTTTGTTCAGATGAACATTTGGTATCCTATGCCCCTAAAGATAGAGATTGGATACAAAAAACGATTCAAGAACTCTCAGCTCCACCAGTTTCACGCCACAGAGGTTGGGGAACTCCGATTCCGATTTTTCAGTGCCAAAGATGCGGAAGAGAACTTTCTGACACCCGGATTATCAAAGCCATCCGTACTCTGGTGAGTCGTCGCGGTGCTGATAGTTGGTTTAAGTTGAATGTTGAGGATCTGTTGCCTCCGAATACCCTATGTCCTAACTGTGATGGAAAGGAGTTTCGGAAAGAATTCACAACCCTTGATGGGCGCTTCGCAGTGCTTCTCAACACAATTAACAATTTTGGAACCAAGGGAAATGCAGTAAATCCGGTTAATGTTTACTTCCGTTACTCGAATCAATTTCACAAGTGGTTCGCTCAGTGCGTTTTGACTTCAATTGCGATCTCCGATGTGGAGCCCTTGAATGTGGAGCTGGCAGGAGATCGTTCCAATATCCAGTCGGTTGGTGTCGACCAAAGTTGGATGGAGGACTATCCGAAGGATGTGCTGCGTTTGTTCTACATCCAACCCAATTTAGACCCGTCATCAGTCGAGACGCATCTCCAACAGTGTCATCAGGAATACAGTGCCATTCAAGAGCTCTGTGCCATGATATTAAATCATCTTGAAGATTTTACTCCTGATCCAGAGGAACCCCGGCTAGAACTGATGACGATGCCGGATACACAGGAGTTATTCACCACTGCTAGCGTGCTGCAATCTGTAGACTCCGCCTACCAGCAACGGGACTATTATCAAGCGTGGTGTCTTTTGAGAGACTTTTGCCAATCAGATCTTCAGCAGTTTGTCGATAATTGGTTCAACACATCAGAAACGGTACTAGAAAAAAGGTCTTGTCAAACAATGCTATTAGGGATTTTGTATGTCCTGGTACAGCGGTTTGCGCCAATCATTCCTTTTTTCTCTGAACAAACCTACGCTTCAATCCGGATGTGGGTGGATAGTGATTTACCTGCGGAGGACACTCAAAGCGAAGATGAATCTGAATTGTCGAGCATCTTTCTGAAACATTGGATTTCCCCTGCTGATTTTCCGTGCTTTGGTGATGCAGATATGCTCTGAACGAACCGCTAGAGGAAAGGATATTCGCAATGCAGAGAAACATACTAAAGTTGATTTTGCCTATATTTGGTGTTACTTTGCCTGTGTTATTGGTGGATCAGCTCACTAAGTGGTTGATTCAACAAAATATTCCGCGTCACGGTCAACATGTGATAATTCAGGGTATATTAAACCTACGCCATGACACAAATGATGGTGCTGCGTTTGGGCTGATGCCGGGACAAAGTGTACTGCTAGTTATTATTTCAATTGTTGCGATTGGCTTCATTGCGTACTACTACAGACAATTCCGCGAGAGTTTGTGGATGAAAATTGCGCTCAGTTTTCTGCTTGGGGGTGCACTTGGTAACTTTATTGACCGTGTTCGTTTGGGGGAAGTCACAGATTTTATTCAATTTCGACTGCCCGGTTTCTGGTGGCCCACTTTCAATGTTGCCGATGTCGCTGTTTGTATCGGTGCCGGGATGTTGATGGTTTACCTATTTCAGCATCGAGGAGACTACGATGAAGCGAAACAGATCGAAAATTAGGTTACTCATCGTTCTGATGTTAACCGCGACGACGGCGACCAATACCCTTGCCCAGTCTCAGGAGAATCCGGAAGATGAAGCATCGTCTGCCCATCGGCAGGAAGAAGAGGTTTACCATGAAAGCACATTACGCCGCTTTGAAATTGTGACCCTCATTGCGCTGCCGTTTACAGCGATTCATAGCTATGTCGGTGTACGTGGTATCCAAATGATTCGGCAAAACGAGTTCGCACCGGAACTCTCCACGACAGATTTCAAAATTATCGGAGCATCTGCACTGTCGTTTGCTCTCTTCATCGGTTTCTGGGATTGGCTACATACGCATGACAAAAATCCTTCGGAAGAACTAATTCCTACTTCGCCGCAACGTATAACTCCTCCACGACGAGTCCCAATCCAACGTGTCGGGCAGAACGATTGGAACCCCGATGAGCCGCAGGGGGTTGTTGTGCCGCTCGTTCGCGTTCGGTTCTAGTGGACTAACGATTCAGATTATTGCAATTAATTCATTGGTTCGCTTTTTTACGCATTACGCTTTATATTATGGCTGTTTTAGAGATTCAAACCAACGATGCGCTTGTCTTACGGCAAAAGGCTGCTCCTGTCCAAGAGATCAACCTAGATCTACACCCGTTTATCGAAAATATGTTTGAGACGATGTACGAGGCACAAGGGATTGGTCTGGCAGCACCACAGGTCGGCGTGTCCAAACGAATTGTCGTCATTGACATAGAAGAGCACCACCCGGAGTACCCGCGGATTGCGTTGATTAACCCCGTCATTACAATGACCGTCGGTGAAGAATTGGGCGAAGAAGGTTGCCTCAGTTTGCCGGGAGTGCGAGGAATGGTTCGGCGGGCAGCGATTGTAAAGGTGGAAGGACTGCTGCCAAATGGGGACAAAATTGAGTTTGACGCTAGCAATCTGATGGCAAGGGTTTTGCAACATGAAATTGACCACCTGAACGGGATTTTGTTTACTGATCTGCTGCGTCCCGAAGATCAAGAACTGCTTGAACCTCGACCGGAATCATCCGAAAAAAGCGGTGATTAAAAATGAAGATGCTCTTCATGGGCACAAGTGAATTTGCCGTTCCAAGTTTAGAAAAATTGATTGCGGAGGGGTTTGAACTCGTTGGTGTTGTAACACAACCGGACCGTCCAAGCGGTAGAGGGAAGCGGCTTACCTCAACGCCCGTCAAGGTTATCGCCGCTGCTCACAATCTCCCGATTTATCAGCCGGAACGGGTTCGGCATCGTGATGCCATTCGTGTGCTTAGAGAACTTCAGCCCGACGTGATCGTTGTCGTTGCTTTTGGTCAGATTCTTCCGCAATCGGTGCTAGAACTGCCGCCTTATGGCTGTCTCAATGTGCATCCCTCGTGTCTCCCAAAATATCGGGGAGCTGCTCCGATTCAATGGACGCTCATTAATGGTGAAACGGAAACAGGGGTCACAATTATGCTGCTTGATGAAGGAGAAGATACGGGAGATATTATCCTGCAAAGCAGTCTGCCAATTGATATTTTGGATGATGCGGCTACCCTTTCAAGCCGATTGGCAAATTTGGCACCTGCCCTGTTGATTCAAGCGTTAGGGTGTATCTCAGATGGTCCGCCACCGCATCAACCCCAAGATCATTCTCAAGCGACTCATGCCCCTCGACTTACCAAGGAGGCTGGTCAAATTGATTGGAACCAGCCGGCAGATCAGATTCGTAATCTAGTGCGTGGTGTTTCGATGTGGCCCGGTGCGTATACGTGGATAAAATCGGACAAGCAAACCGCAGACGATGATCTCCGTTTGAAGATAACTGCTTGCACTGTTGTTGATTATCTGGATTCTCCAAAACTTCCTAGTGGTACCATTGAGGTGACATCTAACAAAGAACTCGTTGTCTTTACCGGGCAAGGCAGTCCGGATAGCGTTGAGCCACAAAATGACCACAACGAGTTGGGAGGCAAGCACTTACGGTTAGATCGAATCCAACCTGCGAACAAAAAGGAAATGGACGCTAGTGCTTTTATAAATGGATATCGGTTAAAAACAGGCGATCAGCTTTTTTGTAAGGAAATGCCAACAGATTAATAGGTTGAACATGCGCCGAAATGCCATATTATTTGCTGTTATTAAAGTTTTGCTGGTGTGTCTCGGAGTGCTAGGTGTTATCGGACTGGTTTTCCTCTTTTGGATTATTCCGCAGCAAGTCCAAACTCCGGAGATTGCTGTGCCCAACCTAATAGGACAAAGCTACGAACAAGCGGTGTTGCTTATCACGAGTTCAGGATTGGCAGTCGATCCTGTGCAAGAAAAAAAGCCAAGCCCTGACTTTCCAATAGGACAAGTTATCGAGCAAGAACCTCCGGCGAATTTCAAGATTAAGTTAAACAAGCCCATTC
>JAGWBT010000079.1 GCA_021295755.1 Candidatus Poribacteria bacterium | reverse complement strand
GCTGCGAGGGCGGCAATCCAGAGTCCCAGCGGCACAAACCAAGCTAGCCAAAGAACAAAAATAATCACGATCATTGCTGGGATGATATATGGAATAGACATCTGAAACCTCCTTTTGGGGTTAGAATGTAAATCCCGATTCGTCGGGAGCAACCCCTCTAATTCTGACTAGTTAGATTTCCATCTCGAAATGCGCCGGCAATGGCACGTGGGACGCCTGCTTCCGCTTCAACAACTCTGGAGCGCATCTCCTGTACTTTCGCCGTCATCTCCTGTTTGCGTGCGACCGCCATCGCTCTGCGTTCCTCCGCTTTTGCTTGCGCAACGACGAGATCGGCTTCCGCCTGTTCAGTTTGTAGTTCGGCGCCGATGTTCTTTCCAACGTTTACATCAGCAATATCAATGGAGAGAATATCAAAGGCTGTTCCTGAGTCAAGACCTCGATCTAACACAGTTCTTGAGATGATGTCGGGATTCTCCAGAACATCCTCGTACGTCTCTGAAGCCCCAATCGCGCTAACGATTCCCTCACCAACGCGTGCGACGATTGTCTCCTCAC
Organism: Candidatus Poribacteria bacterium; assembly: GCA_021295755.1. Taxonomy (NCBI): domain Bacteria; phylum Candidatus Poribacteria; species Candidatus Poribacteria bacterium. The sequence goes on along the minus strand of JAGWBT010000079.1, from coordinate 15,711 downwards.
CGGCACCCCCGACAAGTCGGTTGATGTTTGCCCTCACGGTGATCCGTACCGTAGCGATGAGCTGGACACCATCAAGCGCGACTGCCGTAATCTTGGGCGTTGTAATGACTCGCGGGTTAACGCTCACCTGAACGGCATCAAGCACGTCGCGTCCCGCTAAATCAATCGCCGTCGCTTGTTGGAGACCGAGATCAATCTTTGCCTTGTCAGCAGCAATCAATGCATTAACCACGCGAATGACGTTGCCACGCGCAAGGTAGTGCGCTTCCAACCGTTCCATATCAAGGAGCAATCCTGCTTTATGGGCACTGATCTGTGCATTCACGATCACCGGCGGACTGACCCGACGGAGACGCATACCAATCAATTCGATAATGCGCACACGTACACCCGCGAAAATGGCAGCAATCCACAACCCAACAGGCACCACCCAGAAGATAACTAGCAACCCAACGATGATTACAATAGCAAGAAACAGGATAGACATCTGTTCTGGAGCCATTCTTGACCTCCTTTTTGTATTTCACATATCTACTTTTCACAAACTCCGAACGACAACACGATTTCCTTCAACGAGAATCACTTCAATTTCAACCTCGGCGCCTATAAAATCACCAAGTGTAACGACATCGACCCGCTGATCGTTAATCAACGCAGTACCGGCGGGACGTAAGGGAGTGATTGATTTACCCGATTTACCGACCAAGTTAACCAACTCTTGGGGCGGTGCTTGAAACCCATCCGTACGATTGGCAGCGATATTGAGGATAAATGACCCTCCAAGCCTTGTACGTCGGAAAAGCCAAAGCGCCAGAATCGCCAGCGGAATGGTCAACACAACGGTAGCACTTCCATAAATCAAGCCGGTCCTCAATCCAAACTGCACCCACGCGAGCCCGATACCTGCGACAATTAGCACCAATCCAGGGATGCCTGCCGCCCCAAAGCCGGGCAGCAAGGTAATCTCAATGAACAGCAATAAAACCCCTAGGCCAATGAGAAAAATTAGAAACCATGACATAGGATTAAGTAATACCCCTACGTTTCATCAATCGCTTCGACGAAGATTTTCGATCCTTCGACATTGATGATTTTCACAGGCGTGTCGCGCACGATAAAATCACCGGCAGTGACTACATCGAGTCGGGTGTCGTCAACACGAACCGTACCGGCAGGACGCAATGGTGTAAGCGCAACCCCGGTCTTACCCACGTACACCTGAAAATCCTCTCGTGGTGCGGAATGAAACCCTGAGCCCGAATCCATGGCGGCACTCAAGACGAGATGATTCCATGCGCGGGTTCTGGGCAGCAGGTAAGAAAGCGCAATTGCAAGCGCGAAAGCAAGGATAATTGCAGATGACAGTGTAAAAACGGCTGTCTCGAATTTATATGCGCTTCGGAATACAAAGAAAACGCTGCCCAACATCAGTCCAATACCAGCGATGCCCGCAATACCAAACCCCGGTATTACGAACAATTCGATCAGAAGCAGTGCCACGCCTAGGATGAATGCGATTGCTGCATAATCCGCGCTAATATTCAGGAGCCTATGCCCCCAGAAAAACAGCCCAAGACAAATAAGTCCAGCAATCCCCGGAATACCGAAACCGGGCGTCCGAATTTCCACAAATAATCCGAGTCCGCCCAATGTAAGCAGTAGCCCACTAATAAGTGGGCTGGTAACAAAAAAGACAAACCGGTCTGCCACAGTTACCAAAACTGCCTCCTGTGTTGCGTCTTTTAGGGACTTAATTGCTTTGACATTATCATCACCAAACTCCATCTGCTTCTGCGCGATTCCCTCTGCCGTTAAAGCTTTGCGCTCCCCATCAACCTCGACAATCTGATATAGCGCCAACAGATCTTCAACGGAATCAGCAACCTCATCCGCCAGATTATACTCCAACGCCTCTTCAGTCGTTAAGGTCAGCAGCTCCCCCTCAGGTCCCCCAGCGGCGATAATGTCCATCTCTTCTCCAAGGTCCTTCCGTTCGAGATATTCTTCCTCTCTTAGTGTTATAATTTCACCATCTGTCAATCTGACGAGATAAAGCCGTTTATCTACCATGGCGGCAGCAATATCAGGGTTTCTGCCACCCCGTTCCGCTGTCGCACGAATTTTGCCGCGGATATAAGAAACTGCCTTTTCGTTCAATTCCTCCCCTTGAATTGAGACGGGTGCTGAATCTCCAATGGCACCACCGTACCTCATGACAATCTGGTCGCACGACAAGGAAATCATTGCACCGGCAGAGATCGCTTCCGTGTTGACGTAAGCAATCGTCGGAAGCTCTGTGCGCTGGATTGCATCAATAATATCTCGCGCGGCACCAACCGCACCTCCGGGTGTGTGAACGTCAAAAATAATTGCGTCCGCCTCCGCCTCCGATGCCTGCTTAATCCCGTTGTCGATATACACACGAAGTCCATTCCCAATCTCATTTCGTATGTTGATAACGTACACGAGCGCGTGATCCGACGATACGGCTGCCAACCAAGACAGGAGGCTGCCAAGTAGTATCAACACACCGCTATCCCCCTTCAATGAAATAACCGCCAGAGTGTTCAAATCGTTTACCAAGTCGTGTCGATTTTGCGTAGCGAGGCGATCTCTTGACCACGGAACAGTTTACTTTCTCATTCTAACACGAAAAAAGGGTAACGTCAATGTCAAACACAGTCCACATGGGCTATTCAGTTTTCGGTTTTTTAACCATTTTGCTTGAAAAGTTGCAACCGGGAGATCGCCCCTGCCGTGGACTGTCGGGATTTGGAAATCCCTCCTACGGTAAAACTATGGTAGATTTTAGAATTACTTATACACTGCCGATGCACATGTACAGATTAGGAAATCTGTACCCACAAACAACCACCTAAATCCGTAACCCCCTAGTGCCCTTATCAGGGGGAAAGAGGGAGACTTTGGCAAACGTCCACTTATTTGTCTCATTCACCATAAATGACCCTACAGTCCACAGCCTAATGCTTAAACTATACCCACGGTTATCCTTTTAGTGGATGCTCCCGATTGGCAATAGGGAACGAAACACGCTTTCCGGTAAGTTGCGATTCGTAAGCACCGAGAATCATCTCCAACGCTGCAACCGCATCTTCTGCAGCAGAAATCGGCTTACGGTCATTTTCAATCGCATCAATCAAATCGAGGACTGCAAGGTTATTACCACTAGAAAAAGGTGTGTCATCAACCTCCAGCGCTTCCCATTTCTGATCGGTATTAGCCGGCGACCAGCATGGATGCGGATAGATGACTAAATTGTCTCCACCGCCGCCGCGCATTGATATCCTGCCTTCCTCACCGATAATCTCCATCCCGTAGTAATCACCACTCACCTCATGCTTTCGGGTATCAAACAACCCAGAAACACCGCTTTCAAAAGCGAAATAACTGTTGACACAGTCGCCAGCGATAAGACCCACAGGCTCTGTCGCATCACGTGCATCGTCGAGGGTAACCTCTTTCCCATTTTCGGTGACATGCGCCTGCATCCATGCAACATCTCCGACGAAAAAGCGCATCATATTGAAAAGGTGCGTACCGAGCACGATCATGTCCTCACCACCGCCGCGTCGGTCCTGCTTACCGTGTGCGTGTATCGCTTGAACCGTTCCGATTGTCCCGTCGTGTAGCATTCCTTTGACCGCTTGAATTGATGGCAGATAGACCGCTTGATGTGCCACGGCGACTTTTTTCCCTGCCCGACTTGCCGCTTCCACGATCTGATCGCCCTCGGCAAGCGTTGCCGTCATTGGCTTTTCGCTATAGACGTGACAACCGGCGTTGATACACCCCAACAGCAACTCAAGGTGGTCAGTCGTCCAGCGAGGTCCAACACTGACTATGTCCAAATCCTCTTTTTCGAGCATTTCACGGTAATCAGCGTAACCCTGTTGAACGCCAGCCTTTTCCATCTCCTCCTGCCGCCCGGATTCGTCTGGATCAGCGATAGCAACAAACTCGATGTTATCAAACTCCTGAAACGGCAAATGCAGTCCGTGTCCATAGTTACCGGCACCGGTGTGTCCAATCGCAGCAGCACGATACGTTTTCTGACTCATGAAGTTCTCCTTTTCCAATCTGATTTACGACATGAAAAGTGTAATATCTATTGTGTAACTCGTAACCCTTAGCTCTTTAACCTTTGGTGCTAGTTAGTGAGAAAGTCGTTTCCACATGGTTCAAGTCGCTTTGAATCCCGATTTATCGGTGAGTTCATTGATTCATTAGTCGGTTGGTTCATTCATTTTTTGGACGTTCCCCCCTTAGGATACACATGTCGCCCCGCTGGGGCTTTAGGGTATTTGTTTATCGGTGTACTATAGACATGTCGCCCCGCTGGGGCTAAATGAACTGATTAACCAATGGTTTTCACGTTTCACGCATTACATTATCAACAGCTGCAAACTAGCACCATTGGTTCTTTACATTAAAGCGCAGCAACATATCCACCATCAACCAGCAAAGAAGCACCGGTGATCCACTCTGCATCATCCGATGCCAGAAAGACTGAGGCTCTACCAATGTCCCGCGGCAAACCGAAACGTGGCATCGCCGTTCTCTCGCTCGCTTCCTGAATCTGTTCCGGTGTCAGGTAATCTTGGATGGCAGTCTCAATATAGCCGGGGCAGATTGCGTTGACCGTAACACCGTATCCCCCAACTTCCAGCGAGGTATCGCGCACCATATTGACAAGGGCAGCTTTCGCTGAAGCGTAGGCTGGGCCACCGCCACCGCCGAAGGCGTGAACGGAAGCGATTTGGATGATACGTCCATACTGAGATTTTGTCAAGTGAGGGATGGCAAGTTTTGTTGCCACGAAAATGCCACGCAGGTTCACACCAACCACCTTGTCCCATTCGGCTATTGTAATCTCTTGGCTAGTGCCGGGAATATGGATGCCAGCATTGTTGACAAGGATGTCCAACTCACCAAAGTGTGAAACCGCCTCCTGAACCAGTCGTTCGACCTGCGAGTCATCCGACATATCAGTTTGGACGAACAATCCTTGGGATCCTAGTGTCTCGATTTCCTCAACTGTTGGCGTCGTGGTGTCTTGCTCATGATATTTGCCCTGTTTGGGTGCCTCTTGAACATCGGCAACGACGACGTTAGCTCCCTCGCGGGCAAACTCAACCGCAATTCCTCGACCGATGCCAGAACTAGCACCAGTGACAATGGCGACCCGGTCCTTTAATACCATCGTGAGCCTCCTCCAAAAATATGTGTTTTATGAACCAATGATATGTAGAATTACCCACTTTCGTAGGGAACAACGATCGTTATTCCCTACAGATTCCTTGCTGGAATCTCTACGTCAATTCACGTTTTTGTGGCGGACTTAATGAAAAGATGTGCTTGGGTGCAAAAAAGGTCAGTGTTGCGCCGCGTGCAATCGAAAACAGCGTCAATGCCAGCCAGAGTCCATGGTTGCCGAATCCTTTTAGGAGAAAATATGCGACTAGAAAAACCATCGCCGAAACCAGCATCGAATTTCGCATAGCGGTGGAAGCGGTGGCACCGATAAAAACCCCATCCCAGATATACGCGATAGAATTGATGGGCGGTGCTATTGCAATCCAGATTAGATAGGGACGCGCCCCGATTAGCAAGTCGGTTCTGTCCGTGAATAGGTAGAGTAACCTCGTCCCAAGTAATCCGAAGAACAGACTAAATCCCGCCGAAAGGACAAGCGCCCACCAGAACGAGAATCGTACAGCACGTCTTAAGGTGACTACGTCCCGCGCTCCCTTGTACCTGCCGACAAGGCTCTCCGCGGCAAATGCAAAACCGTCAATGCCGTAAGCCATAATATGGATAAACTGCAATAGGATGGTGTTGATCGCGAGCGCCGTATCACCCAGTGCCGCAGCCTTTGATGTAAAAAACGCATGGCAGAAAAGCACGGAAAACGTGCGAATCAAGATATCCCTGCCTATCCTAAAGAAGCGCTTCAGAGCGGGCAGATGCAGCACCCCTTGAAGATGCCAGCCGTCCCACAAGTGTCTATATCTCTTCAAGAATAGTCCAATGGTACATAACAGCCCTAGATACTGCGCAATCACGGTTCCAAGGGCAACCCCATCGGAGGTCATCATCAGAACCTTCACGAAAAAGAAATTCAAGGCAAGGTTCAGCAGATTCACCACGATGGTAACCAACATCGGATATTTGGCATTCTGCATCCCCAGAAACCAACCGTGAAAGACATGCAAGGTTAGGGTGGCTGGCGCAGCGCATAGACGGATATGGAAATAGGAACGTGCAAGCTGTTCAACCTCGGGGCCAGCATCCATCAGATAAAAACTGACCGCCGCAATTAGCGGTTGAAGGAGGAGAAGCAGCAGCGCAATTACTACGGCTACCATCACCCCTCGCTTCAGGATGAGTGTACTTTCCTCAGAATCTCCTGCACCATAGGCTTGTGCCGTCAATCCCGTAACGCCCATCCGGAGGAAACTAAACCCCCAGTACACGAAACCGAAAATGATACCGCCAATAGCGATCGCACCAAGATACTGCTCATTTTCTAACCGGCCCATCAGCGCCGTGTCAACGGCACTCAACATCGGAACTGACAGATTGCTGATGATGTTAGGAATAGCGAGGCTGAGAGTTCGCTTGTTCAGGTTACGATTTTCTGGGTTCCTCGTGAACATCCAAAACCTTTGTTAAAGGACCTCCCTCTCAGCTAGTAATTTCCCTCGCCTCTACCGACTGGAGGATGACAACCTCTCATGATATGAGGTACAATGGTTCTAACCCCGCTGCTATTCTATCAACATTTTCGGCCGCCGCACCCGCTCGTTTCCGGGAAGTGCCATCCGTGCCCCCTGAAATATGTGGCGTCGCAATCACATTTGGCAGGCTGAAGACCACTGAATTCAGATCCGGTGGTTCCTGCCCGAAAACATCCAGCCCAGCGCCTGCGATTTCGCCCTTTGCCAACGCTTCAATCAAAGCTGCTTCATCCACCAACGCCCCCCGCGCGACATTAATGAGAAAAGCTGTCGATTTCATCAAACTCAAGCGCCGTGCATCAATGATGTGACGTGTCTCATCGTTGAGATGCAGATGCAGCGATAGAAAATCCGACGTAGCGATGACTGCGTCCAAATCCTCCGGTTTTCCGACAAACTCCAAGCCAAATTCGCTCGCTTCATCTGCCCCTACATCACGGATGTCAATCACCGACATTTTTAAGCCAAAAGGTACAGCCCGACGCGCTAGTTCTATCCCACTAGCGCCGAAACCGATGATACCCAATTTCAATCCATCAAGTTCCATCCCCACAGGTCTGTACAGTTCTCCCTGTTTCAGATTGGTTTGAGTGACGGGATACTGCCGAGCAAGCATCAGGCTGAACATCATCGCACATTCTGCCAGCGCCACAGCACTGAAAATCCCCGGACAGTTCGCCACAGACAGGTTCTTCGAGCGCCAGTACCCCAAATCAAAGTGGTCAAAACCTGTCCCAAGAATCTGCCAGAGACGCACTACTCCTGCCGCAGCATCCGCCATCTCTCGTGTCCCGGCCGAACCACCGTGATCGATAACCACGTCAACTCCGTCAAACTGCGGAGCGATAGGCTGATCATAATCCAGAATATGCAAATCGTGGCGGTCCCCGATCGCAGCCACCACATCGTCCTTCGCCGGTTTAAGCATCGAGGGGCCAAGCGGGTGAGGCAAAAATAGAACGGTTAGTCGTTCAGCCATTGATATTTCCTCTCATTCGTCATCTAGTCCCGCTGCATGACGGTTCGCAGCCGGATCACCGGCAGCATAGAACGTCCCGCTATCTCGGTCAATAGAAAGCATGACAGGTGTCGCAATTGCACCCGCTCTTGCCTCAAGTTGATGCCCACGCTGAATCAACTCCTCCTGAACGCTCGAATCCACCGTATCACTGACAGTCAACGCCCCTGCTCGAATGAATGCTTCTTCACGGTTAGGATTTGGATCGAATGAATCTTGATGATGCGCTGTAGCAAACCGCGGCGCAATAACAGCATCTTCAGGCTGCATATCAAACTCAATGAAATCAAGGAGCAAATTCAGCGCTGCCTGATCTTGCAAGTCACCACCGGCAACACTAATCGCTAGAATCGGGCTACCGTCCTTCAAAACAAGCGTCGGCGTCAGTGTAATGCGAGGGCGCTTACCGGGTTGGATACAGTTTGGATGCCCCGGAACTGTATTGAGGCTTCGCAGCCGGTTACCGAAACTCACACCCGTTGAACCTCCCATCTGCTCCTCACGGTGGACGTTAGCAGAAGGTGTGGCAGAAACTACATTCCCCCAGCGATCAGCAACGACACAGGTCGTCGTTCCTCCGACCCCCGGCCGAAATACGCCCCCTGCTTTCAACGGCTTCATGTTCTCTATGTCACCCGGTCGCACCTCCAACGACGCTTTTTGCATATCAATCAGCGGACGACGAATCTCGGTATAGACATCGGAAAGCAGTCCGTCCATCGGGACCTCCACAAAGACTGGATCCCCGTAATATTCATCACGATCTGCCATCGCTAACTTAATCGCCTCTGTGACTACGTGGACGTAGTCTGCTGAGAAGTGTCCCATAGCTTTCAGATCAAAACCTTCTAGGAGACGCAGCGCCTGGCAAAGATACGGTCCCTGCGTCCATGTTCCACACTTATACACCGTATACCCACGATAATCCACCTTCACAGGCTCCTCAATTAGCGTGGTATGCGCGGCAAGATCTGCCCGACGAAGGAATCCGCCCCTCTTGATGTAGAACGCTTCCAATTCCTCCGCGATATCGTTCCGATACTTGTTCCGTCCGTAAAAGCGATCCGTTGCAGCTTGCAGTTTCGTCTCACGGTCTCCGGCGGTAATCTGTTCCTCTTCCACCATACGGCGTAACGTGACCGCCAGATTGGGATGCCAATCCTCGTCTCCCGCGTCCAAGATGGCAAGTGTTGGCACCACGATTTCCTCAAACGACTTTGTTCCATATTGTTGGAGCATCGTAATGCACAAATCAACCACCGAAGGCACGGGTGCCATCTTCATATCGCCAGCCGGGATACCGTTTTTCATATACCAATCGATGGCTTCTTGTGAAAGCGGCGCACGGCCCTGACCCGAAAGTGACTTGACCTCCCCTTTTTCTGCATCAAATATAAGCACTGGCACCTCACCGCCGATAGAGCAGGCGATATGGTCCGTGACGTTAAGCGCGAGAATCGTCCCCGCGGCTGCATCTGCCGCATTGCCGCCCGCCTCTAAAATCGTAATCCCGGCGGCAACAGCCCCGGCACCACCCGCAGCAACGGCACCGGCTTTGCTGACAGCGTTCCAACCTATCTTATCTGTATCTGGCATTGATTTTCTCCTTATAAGCAGTCCTTCGCTGTTTTATTTCTCTTGGGTTTTGCGCCACTCCTCATACTCTGCCCGCGCCTCATCATTGAGAGGATAGTATTTGCGTAAGTGACCACCTTCCGCTAGTTTCATGCGACTAAAGTCCTCCCACTCGGAGTGGGCGGTGGCTTTTTCACATAATTCCGGTGCTAGCTTAGTGGGAACCACAACGGCACCATCATCATCAGCCACAACGATATCCCCCGGCATCACTAAGGTATTGCCGCACGCAACTGGAACGTTGACCGCGTAGGGATAGATGTTCGTTTGCGTATGGAAATTGGGGGTCGTTCCCTTCAGCCACAATCCCAACCCTAAAGTCTGTGCGTAGGGAAAGTCCCGGATACAACCATCTACGATGGCACCGATACCGCCGCGCCCCTTGAAAAAGGTCAACATCATCTCGCCGAAAACACCACTGCTCATGTCACCTCTAGCGTCAACGACGATGATATCGCCGGGTTGGGCGTGATAGAGTGCATGGCGGTGGAGCTGTTTTTCGGGGTCGTTGTATTCATCGACAGCGTAGATGTCTTCGCGTTTGGGCATAAATTGCAGGGTGAGTGCTGGCCCAACAACTGCCTTGCCGGGGGTGCGAGGAACGGGACCCAAAATTTGGGGATCGCGTATACCTAGGCGACAAAGCTCACCGGCAGCGGTAGCGCTGCTGATAGTTGAGAGCGTTTCAATAAGTTGTTTGGGAGGGCGCTCGATGTCTGGCGTGTTTATCATGGTTTCTCCTGTGTCTGGAATCGGATAGCGCGAACAGATTTGGCGTCAAACGCCTATTGTTCACGCTCGTGATTTTAGCAGATTTTCGGCGAGGCGTCAACAGAGAAATCCGAATCTCCTATGCACAATTCTCTGTTTTTTATTTGCCTGCAATGTTACAATAACACAAGTTGCTAGAAAATCTGTAGGTCGGATTTTCATATCCGACATCTATCAGAAATAACCAAATTTACGATACACATGTCGCCCCTCTGGGGCTTAGGGGAATTGGTTTACCGATATGCTATATACATATCGCCCCTCTGGGGCTTTTGGGGTCAGGCATCTTGTCCGACTTACGGGTATAAGAATCCATTTTATCGCGCCGCACATCACCAGCAACTTAGGTTACAATAACTTAAATTAATAGTAGTAGGCATACTTCGTATGCCGTAACCATTGTGCAAGCTACAGCACAGTGTAGCGTGCCTATTGCAATTGCACTGACCAACCAATGAACTAACATAGTCCCAGTAGGGCGATCGAAATTAAATTAAAGCGAAGGAGAACAAAATGCCAAAAGAATTAGTCGCAGTTGCTGTGCAGCAACCAGTTTTACAGGACTACGACGAGGGACCTCTACCAGTTGGAAATATTCGTATCAAAGTGGACTTTGGCGCACCCAAACGCGGCACGGAGTTGACGGGGTATCACGGATTTCGCGGTGCGTCATTTCCGATGGGTCTGGGAAATATGTGCGTTGGTCGGGTTAGCGAAATCGGCGAAGGTGTCAAAGGGTTTTCGATTGGTGATCGGGTCGCCGGATATGGCAACCTCCGAGAGACGCATACCTGGGACGCCGCACGCGCTTTACGCATGAGTGACCGAATGGCGTGGAAAGAGGCGGTCTGTTACGACCCAGCACATTTCGCCCTTGCCGGCATTCGGGATGGTCAGGTGCGCCTTGGGGACAGAGTTGCCGTCTTCGGACTTGGCGCGATCGGTCAAATGACAGTACAAATGGCGAAGATGGCTGGTGCGTCCTTTGTCGCTGCCGTGGACCCAATCGCCAAGCGACGGGCAGTCGTTGAAAACATCGGGATAGACCTCTCACTCGATCCAACTGCCGTCGATGTCGGGGAGGAATTGAAGAAAGCGACCGGCGGACTCGGGATTGATGTCGCGATTGAGACAAGTGCGAATTATCAAGCGTTGGACGGTGCAATCCGTGGGTTAGCGTATGGCGGTAATGTCGCGGTCGTCGGCTGGATGAAGGAGTGTAAGGGCGGACTTGACCTCGGCGCTGTCGCACATTTCGATATTCCAAATCTAATCTTTGCCCGTGCGTGTAGTGATCCCAATCGCGACCATCCACGATGGGATTTCGGACGCATTACGGACCACTGCTGGCAGTGGCTTTCTGAAGGACGGTTTGATTGTGAGGAGATTGTTTCCCCGGTAGTGCCCTTCGACGAATCTGCCCAAGCGTACGAGGAGATGGATCTCCATCCCGAAAAGAGCGTCAAGCTGGGCGTAGCATTTGAGTAGGACTTTACACCCACCCGCTACCATTTCACAAAACCATGCAAGCTATTCAATACATCAAAAGCGTGCCACGCTATCTAATGGTGCGTCTCTTAGGCAAACACTGGAAGTCGCTTTATACCTCCGGTGCTTCATGCATCCGTTTGGCTGAGATTGATGAACCACAACTGCCGACTCCGGATTGGGTAAAGATCAAGACACGGTTGAGCGGGATCTGCGGCTCAGATCTTGCCACTATCATGGCAAAGGGCAGCCCATATTTCTCGCCCTTCACCTCGTGTCCATTTGTACTTGGACATGAGGTAGTGGGAGAACTTGCGGAGATAGGGGAGCGGGTTGAGGGATATGCGGTTGGAGACCGTGTTGTGATAGAGCCTGTGTTATCGTGCGAAATCCGCGGCATCGGTCCTGTCTGTTACCAGTGCAGCCAAGGACATTTTGCGAACTGCGAGAATATCACGCGAGGGAATATCTCCGCAGGCATTCAGACAGGATACTGCCATGACACCGGCGGGGGCTGGAGTCCTTACTTTCTCGCCCATAAAAACCAGATCCACCGCGTACCGGACTCGCTCTCCGATGAAATCGCAGTGCTTCTCGAACCGTTTGCCTGTGCGCTGCACGGTGTTTTGAAAGCCAACCTCAAGGACACAGACGAAGTCCTAATCATCGGTGCGGGGACGGTCGGGCTACTCACCGTTGCGGCAATCCGGGCAATTGGGAAACAGAACCGCATCCTAATTGTTGCCAAATACCCGCATCAGCGTCAACTCGCACGCGAACTCGGTGCAGATGAAGTCCTCTCCTCCGACAAGTCGCTCTACACAAATTTCTGCGGCTTAACAGGGGCGGAGAGTTATCAGCCAGAACTGGGTAAACCGGTCCTGCTCGGCGGTGTTGACGTGACGTTTGATTGCGTCGCATCTGCTACGACGATTGACGACGCTCTGCGCTTTACGCGGGCGCAAGGACGGGTTATGCTTGTGGGAATGCCCGCTATCCCGAAAAATATCGATTGGACGTCGGTGTGGTATAAGGAATTGGAAGTCAGTGGCGCATATACCTACGGAGTGGAAAGCTATGCAGGCGAGAAAATTCGGACCTTCACACTCGGAATTAGATTGTTAGAGCAGATGGGGGATAGGCTACTCCCGCTAATCGGCGAACGGTTTTCACTCAAAGAGTATCGCCGAGCTATCCAAGCTGCGATGTCCACCGGGAGGTCCGGTGCGGTGAAAACCATCTTCGACCTGCGATAGTGAAACGCAGCGCTACTAATCCGCAACCATTCGCCCCAATGGACGACCTCCGAGAAGATGCATGTGCAGATGGTAAACCTCTTGTCCGCCATGCTGCCGGCAGTTGACAATCAAACGGTAACCATCCTCAGCAATTCCTTCGGCTCTTGCGATCTTCGACGCTACTATGAACAGTCGTCCTAGCACCTGTTCATCTTCAGGGGTCACATCGTCAACGGTAGGGATCAAGTTGTTCGGGATAATCAAGATATGCGTGGGCGCACGAGGGTTGATGTCCCGGAAGGCAGTTGCCAAATCATCTTGATACACGATGTCGGCAGGAATTTCTTTTCGGATAATTTTACTGAAGATCGTTTCTTCTGCCATAGGGCCTCCTCTTTGCAACGGTTGCTTATTGTGGCTGAAATCTCGGCTGTCTCGGAGCACGGTCTCGTTGTAAGCGCAGCTCGCTTCCCTTCAATGGGAGTTCGATACGTTCACCATTCCGCAAATGGGATTCCATAAACGCAAAAATCAACTCCGTGCTTGCGTGGGCGACACGAACTCCGCCGCGTGTCGGTTCACCTGTATCCAACGCATGGACAAGGTCTTTGACGATATTCGCCCCACTGCTGGTGCGTTCAAATCTGGGGAAAGACTCAAGCCTGTTTTGACGGCGGATTTGCCACATCGCACCATCTCTGAAGCTCGTAATGCTTCCCTTATCACAGATTGCCTCCCAACCGAGCTGTGCGAGAAGGGCGTGCGCTGTGACACCGTTTGAGAACTGGATCATCCCCTGTCCGCTTGGATCCTCTCGCACGATATTCCCATCAATAATTGTGTCTCCCTCCGGAAGGTGTGCCGAAACCCAAGACGCAGGCGCATCGCTGTTGAGACGCAGGATGAGGTCAAAGTTATGGCTAGCGGTGTTGAAAAGCGATCCATTGCCGTAAATAATCAACGTCCGAAGTGCACCCAACTCCCCGCTATCAATGATCTCTTTCATCTTGTCGAAGCCGGTATCCCAACGACGGTTGGTGCCTAAATTGAACGCGACGCCGTTACGTTCGACCGCCTCCACCATCGCATCCGCTTCGTCCATCGATGCTGCCATCGCTTTTTCCGCGTAGAGGGCTTTTACGCCGTGCTCCGCAGCATAGATAACGACTTCCGCACGGTGTTCGGGCTGCGTTGCGACACTCACGATGTCGGGCTGCTCCTTTTCAAGCATCTCCCGATAATCGGTATACTGCCGTTCAGCCGGGACGTTATATCGTCTTCCAAATTCCGCCATCACCTCAGTGCGGAGGTCAGAACAGGCGATTAAGTCTGTCCGTTCCTCTGCAAAAAAACTGGCAGCATGTGATACTGGGAGATTCTGCGCTAGATAGCTTGCCACCTCAGATGCAAGATGCCCAACCCTTTCGTTGTCGATAAAGGCACCCATCCGGCTACAACCGATAACCGCCGCGCGATATGTTTGCATAGCTGTCCTCCGTGCCTGAAAACGTGAAACGTGATGCGTAAAAACAAAATGAACCAATGATTTTCACCTATCACGCTTCGCCCATGTTAAGATTTAGTGCAACAGAAACCGAGTTTTCAAGAAAAAACTCGGTTTATCCTCGTGCTTTGCACTTTCTTTTTACATGAGCCTCACGCTTTTTGTATCTGCCCTTTCTTTTGGCATGAGCCAAGGTTATTATCTCCGTACAGGCTTAGCAGGTTGCCCGGTCCGTCCCGACTCGTAAATAGCGTCCATCAACTCCGATTGGATAATCCCGTTCATCGGACTAGTACGAGGTTCAGCACGACCAAGAATAGTATCAATGAAATTGTCATCCGGTGACCCTGCGGACATCTCCTCGGTAATCGGCGGCGGATCAAGCTGTTCTCCACCTTCGTAGACACGAATCCAGCCACCACCCCAACCGTCAACTTCAATTCGACCGTTATCAAAAATCAACGCCATGTGGGTGCCACCGGGGCTTGGGCAGTTGCCGCTGACAACAATACTCGCGAAAACTCCATTCTCAAACCGGATGTTGGTTGCACTGTTGATATCAACCGCCGCACCACAATTGTCTATGAAGGAATGGACCTCCGCGACATTGGATTCAACGGACCAGCATAGACTGTTAAACAGATGTGCCCCACTGTCATACGCTTGCCCACCACCGGACAACTCAGGAACCTGTCGCCACGCTCCCTTTGTTGCGCGTAGCCAGTTCTGTGTGATATAGCCTGTTACCAACTCCAACTTGCCAAATGTTTGATTTCGGATACATTCACGCACATAGTAAAAGTTCGCCGAGCAAGGCGTATTATAGCCAATAGTAAAGACCTTCCCCGTCTCTTTGACCTTCTCAGCTAATGTATATGCGTCCGGTGCTGCTGTTACCATCGGCTTTTCTACCAATACATGACAACCCGCATTGAGAGCGTGCATACTGTGTTCAAAGTGGAGGGTGTGCGGTGTAGAAATCACCACAGCATCGGGCGTTGTTTCGCCGAGCATTGTTGGGATATTATCGTGGGCAGCTGGACGCGGATCCAACTCTGGTAGGTTACGATCGATATAACTGTTAGCAATGTCAGTGTTCACATCACAGGTGCCGACAATCTGGACATCGGGATTTTCATTCATTCGGCGGGCATGTCCCCCCGAATTTCCACCACAACCGATAATCCCCAATCGGATTTTAGACATAGTTGACTCCTCAGTTATTTGACATACTCCCCGCCCTAAAGGACGGGGATTCTTTTGTCCTTCAGGCGCGTGAATTGCGCTATCAACAAGGAT
>JAGWBT010000078.1 GCA_021295755.1 Candidatus Poribacteria bacterium | reverse complement strand
GTGATGCTCACAATATCGAGCGCTTCTTTTTCTAGCATCTGATTGTAATCAGTATACACAGTAGGAACAGAGAATTCATCGGCAAGGCGTTTCGCCGATTCCACGTTTACATCCATCGCTGCGACCAATTCTGTCGTTGGATTTTTGGTATAAGCAGTTGAATGAGCGCGTCCCATCCCACCACAGCCAATAATGCCAGTGCGATAAGTTTTAACCATTGGTTCACCTCATCAGTGATTGTTGGTTAGGATTTTCCTAAAAAAATGTCTACTTGCTCTATCCAGATGGCGGATACCATCCTCCTAAAGGTCAGTCAATCTACCCAAATCGGTTCAGTCGGAATTTGTCTATCGGATAATCCGTTTTGCCGTCAACGGCGAGTTCGGCGAGGATCTTGCCGACAATGGTTGAAAACTTGAAGCCGTGTCCTGAGAACCCTGCCCCGACAAAGATGTTTGAATTCAGCGGATGATGCCCGATAAGAAAGTCGTTGTCTGGCGTAAGTGTATACATACAGGTTGAGCCTTCAACAAAGGAAGGATTGACTCCGGGCATAATTGTTTTGAGCCACTGTTCCAGCGCATTCTGTACGTCTCGGTCTAGCTCCCGATCAACCGTGTCAGGAGAGGTCACGGGTCCATGCCCGTCATCAGCTATCTTGATTCCGGGACCGTAGTAGGGAAAGCCGTAGTAGTGCAGGTCGTAGTCCGCGTAGACAGGCAGACGGTCTGGCTGATACAACGCCCCGCCGTCTTGTGGCTGAAAGTAAAATTTCTGCTGTCGTGTTACCTCAAGCGGTAGTGAGAGATCTTTGAGCAGCTGTGAAGCCCACGGTCCGGGGGCAACGACAAGCCTTTTGCAGCGATAGGTGCCTGCCGATGTTTCAATTTCGGGATGTTCCTTGCTGATGTCGATATGATGGACGCTTACCCCACTGTGAACCGTCGCCCCGAAACGCTCAGCTTGTGATACATGTGTGCGAACACAACGGCTTGCGTTTAGGAAACCTGAGTCCGGTGTGTAGCAGCCGACGGTGCCCGCCGGGAGTTGAAGTGCCGGAAATCGGGCGGCAACCTCTTCAGCCGTCAGCACCTCGTGTGCTGTTTTCGTTTCCTGCATGACACGAATATTCTGATCCAATCGTTCATTCCCCGGTTTAGCAAAGGCTAGCATGCCGTTGGGGGTAAGCAGCTGTTCGCCAGAAAGTGTCTCTAATTCCTGCCACAGCGGAAGGGCGGCTTTCACCAAAGTCACGTATACGGGGTCGTTATAGAAGACCCGAAACGCCCTTGAGTGACCATGAGAACTGCCGTGCACATGACCGACGGGGTATTGCTCTATGCCGACCGGTGCCGCACCTTGGCGTGCGAGATGATATAGAGCAGCGCTCCCCATCGCCCCCAACCCGACGACCAAAATTTCCGCATCTCGATGCATTTAATTATCCCCTCTTTATTGATCAACTATGGTGAATTGGAGAAATAAGTAGATACTTACCAATAACCCCGACCTTTGCGCAGTTTTCAAAGTCCCCCTGATAAGGGGGATTTAGGGGGTTGGTTGTACATTGGGAGTGTCTAAATATGGTGAATTAGAGAAATAAGTGGACATTTACCAATAACTCCGACCTTAGTGAAGTTTTCAAAGTCCCCCTGATAAGGGGGATTTAGGGGGTTGGTTGTACATTGGGAGTGTCTAAATAATTCTAAAATCTACTATAAATCAAAACCATAAACGCGCATCGCATTTTCTCCGAGGATCATCGCTTGTTCATCGGGGGAGAGTGACTGTGTGTGCAGTTTTGCTAACTTCACCAGTTGTGGATAGTTTAGATGACGCAGCAGTCCCGGCAAGTCCGTTCCCCATAAGACTTTTGATGGGTCGATGCGCTCAAGCGCAAGGTGAAGATACCGCTCCGCGGTGGGATAGGGGAAATCCTCGTCCGGTAGATAGGCTGGCAAAGCGGCGGTATCAAACCACACGTTGGACAGCTGCCCAAGATCAATCTGTTCCTGCCATAAGCCCCAGCGTTCCGCCTCCGCTTCCGCCGACGGGTTCGGCTGCCCCAGATGTGCAATAACGATCCGTAGATCCGGATGCCCCTCTGCAATGGTTCGCACGGCACCGGTCTGATAAGATCGGCTGCCTATAGCCCCCAAGTCAAGGGTCAGCACCAATCCGCGGTGTTCAATCGCCTCCCAGAGCCAAGCGATGTCAGACATATCGAGCCTAGCATCGGGGTGCAAGCCACACAGTCCAGTCGGTTCAGAGCATTCCAGTTTAACCACCCGAAAGCCCGAAGACGCTATAAGGTCCTCAAAATCTTGGAGATCGTTCGTCTCCCATGGATCGAAATACGCTGCACCGACGAGGCGATCTGGGTAGCGGTCCAGTGCCTCAAGCACATACGAATTGCACTCCCCATAAAACGGTCCTTGGAGCAGTACCGCTTTGTCAACACCCGCCCAATCCATATTTGCTATAAGCATTTCAGGGGTGAACACCGTTTTTTCGTTATACGGTGGCAACAGTTGGGTTTCTTCATCACCGACAGCAATGCGACCATAACCCGGTCCGCGGGTGGAACCCCTACCCGTCGCGCCGCGGACTTCGGGAAAGATGTGAGCATGTGCGTCAATAATCATGGGCAAGCCTATCCTTACTCTTATTCCAGATTGGCGTGTCTCGTGAACATCAATTCCGTGGTTTTCCCCGTTTTCCTCATCAGCAGAAGGACGATCGCCTCCAAGGTCAACAAGAGACTCTGCTCAAAAAGAGATCCCATTGGCTGCACTGAACGGAAACCGAGATCCTTGTTAACTTTGGGTGAGGGGGCAGCGATAGTGAGAACCACCTCTGCCACTTGAGCAATCGGTGCGTTTTCATCAATGGTGATAAGGCAGATAGTCGCACCGATTGCGTCGGCTTTGTTAGCACTGACGACCAAGCTGCTGGTTGAGCCTGAACCGGAACCGATTAGCAGCACATCTTTGTCTGTGATACTAGGGGTTACGGTCTCTCCCACGACATAAGTATCAAAGCCCATGTGCATCAAGCGCATGGCAAAACTCTTCATTGCCAGACCGGATCGCCCAGCCCCAGCGACAAAGATTGTTTCGGCAGCCAAGATCGCATCAGCCAGTTTCTCCGCCGAATCGTTGCAGATATGCCCTACGGTCTCGCTTAGTTCATTAAG
This sequence comes from Candidatus Poribacteria bacterium, assembly GCA_021295755.1. NCBI lineage: Bacteria > Candidatus Poribacteria > Candidatus Poribacteria bacterium. Next base: position 10,053 of record JAGWBT010000078.1, on the reverse strand, counting down.
GATCTGGCTGATATATGCCTGTGTATTCACCGATTTTCCCTCTTTAAGCCAACAATTCTCTGATTTCGAGAGCCGCCTGACGGGGATCCGGCTGGTTGGCGATGAAACCGCCCACAATGATGACCGCCGGACGATAAGCGAGAATATATGGCAGGATCTTCGGATTAATCCCACCCGCCACTGCCATCTTAGCTTGCTTCAGGGCAGCGTGGACCAGTTGAATTTCTCGTAGGGGATCTATACCGTGGTCTTGGAGGTCGAAGGCGGTATGGACACAGCAGTAATCTGGGGCGATGGGGTCAATCTGATCGATACGTTCCCGAACATCACCAACCGCTATCAGGTCTATCATCACCTGCTTATTGAGAGTACGGGCTTGGTTCACAGCGCGGCGAATTGTAACGTCATGTGCCACGCCAAGCACGGTCACAATATCCGCACCCGCTTCAAACCCAATGCTTGCCTCAATATCACCGGCATCCATGATTTTGAGATCTGCGAGCACCTCAAGTTGAGGGTAAGTGTTCTTGATCTCTGTGACGACCTTTACCCCCTCTTTCATGAGCAGAGGAGTGCCGACCTCGACAATATCTACGAGATCGCTAATTTGCTCAAGGATACCTTTGGCTTCCCGACTATTGCTTGAGTCCAAAGCGAGTTGCAATTTCATATTATCATGTCCATTTTTTTAACTCGTATACTACTCTTCGGCATTTTATCACGGATGGAGTTCACTGTCAAAGCAAGAAAGGTGCAAAAAGGCATAAAAAAAGCGCCTCGGTTACCCGAGACGCTTGTAACTTGAACCGATAATTAAGAAGGTCTACCTGGCCCCCCTGGAGCTCCTTTCCGCTCAGGTAAAATTACCCGATCGCCATCCACCAATCCACTCTTGATGATAACATCGGTTTCATTCTGCTCGCCCGTCTCAATAGAGACGCGCTTTCCCTGCTGCCCTTTTGAGTTGCCGTTCCCTTTTTCAGAACCGCCTTGTGCATCGAGCATGACAAACTTATCTTTCGTAATTTTAATGTTGGTCGAAACCCCGTCCGCCTTCTGCTTACCGTTCACCAAAAGTGTGAAGGTGCGTTCACCATCACGCAAGCCGCGCTGTGAGCTATCGAGACTGATTGTCAATCGGTCGCCGCTGATGCTAGTTATCTTGCCGTTGAAGCTCTTCCCGGTTAGCGTTTTGAGCTCAATCTCTTGGTCTGTTTTGAAAGCATCTGCAGCGGCACCAACCTTCGCCGTAGCAATTGCCGACGTTTCATCTTGAACCGCATCAATCGGCAGCATCAAGACATCTTTCTCCTCATAGGTAACAACATCGACATCGGCACTCATGCCGGGACGTAATTCAGACGGTGAGCCGACCACCTCGACCATTACCTCAAAGGTGATGATATTGTCCCGCTCCTCTCCACTCGGAGAGATTTCCGCGACGCGACCGTCATACGTTGTATCCTTATATGCGTCAGCTTTGATGTTTGCCTTCTGATCCATCCTGAGTCGTTCCATATCGACTTCGTTGATGTAGGTCTTCACCACCATTTTTGATAGATCTGCAATTGTCATCAACGGCGGACTCTGCGAGAATGCCGAGCGACCGGAGGTGACAATCTCTCCCTCTTCAATTTCGAGTAGGGTCACAGTGCCAGCCATCGGTGCCTTGATAACTGTCCATTCCAACTGTTCCTCTTGGTTCTTCAGGCTACTCCGACGGCGAAGGAGATTCGCTTGTGCGCTCACCGCTCCTTGCTCGGTGACAGTTTTTTCATTTACGAGGGTATCCTCAATCTCCGCAAGGCGGGTTTGGGCGATTTGCAGTTGGAGGCTTTTCTCCTCCTCCTCCGCTTGTCTCATTTTACGGAGTTCTTGCAAATTCAAGTCTTGGTACGTCTTAGTTAGCTGACGGTTTGCGATTGCACTCTTTCTTGTAGCGATAGTTTTCTCTTGAGACTGTACGGTTTGCTGCTGAGACTCTAATCGCTTAAGAGCCGTTTTATATTGTGAATCTGCATTGGCATATCTTGATTCCGCCTCTTCCAATGATTTTTTGGAAACCAGTTTCTTCTCAAACAGTTCCTTGTTCCGATTCCGTTCAGATTCCGCGTTATCCCGCTCCACTTTTACCGACTCAAGTTCTGTCTGAAGTTCTGCGAGTCTGATTTCTGCACGGTTGAATTCGATCTTTGCCTGTTCCAGCGCAATGTTATCTTGAGCCAATTGGTTTAGCGTCGTTTGGATGTCCGTTTCTAACGAGGTAATCTGTGTTTGTGAAGCCGCTTGGGTTGTCCTCAAATTCGATCGGGCAATTTTGACATTATCTGCCGCTTGTTGACGTGCGCTCTCAAGCTCTTCAGTTTTCAATATGATGTTGAGTTCTGACTGCCTGAGTTGTGCTACAGCAGCATCGACATCGGCTTCAGCCTGCTTCCTTTCTTCCACGTACTGTTCCGGATCAATCTTTAACAGCACCTGATCCTTCTCAACATAGTCCCCATCATTCACATACAGATCAATAATTTCACCCGCAACGTTTGCCTTGACCTCGACATCAATGAGCGCTTCGAGGTTTCCTGTCGCGCTAATCAGCTTCTGGAAATCCCCACTCCTGACCACTTCAACCCGCTTCTCAGCTGCGCCCTCTTGTTTTCCGCGCCCTCTAATCCATTCGCATGACATGAGGGTTACCGCTAAAACAAGAATCGCAACAGTTCCGATTATCTTTTTCACTATTTGATCGCTCCTTTGTTGATGATTGCTACTTATGGTGGATTCTAAAAATAAATAGACACTTTCGCCCCAGTAGGTGCGGTTTTCCAACCGCACCGGTTTGGAGTGTCTCATTAATTCTAATCTCCACTATAGTTTAACGTCTTATGTAACTCTGACTACCAATGTCTTTGAAAGTTTATCGCCAAATCGCTGCTTTTTCTCTCCTAAGATGAAGATGCAATCAATTACACTAAGTATCGGCAGTGACAGATTGCGAAGAACAGATTGCCACAGATTGCAAGGCAACCCACTCGTAGAATCAATGACTCTTGTTTTCATAAGTCGTTTGCCAATACTTCGTCCGTTTACCGCATCTTGAAAGAGTAGATACAGTAACGCAATGGAGGCAGCAACCCAGAGCACAATATTGGTGCCTTCTAATCCAATACGCATCCACACACCGAACGGAATAGCGACGATAGCAGCGTAAACCAAGCTGTCCAGTAACTGTCCCCAAAATCTTCCGGAAAGCGAGGCAAGCTTAAATTCTTGTCCATCAATCCTGAGGCTTTCATCTCCCGGCACCTCCCGCAACGCTTCTATCGGCATTAGGATTGCTGCTCTGTAAGCGGGGTACAACCCGAAGATAACCCCAATGCCCACAGAGACGCCCATGGCGATGATCATGGTAGAATATGAAATGACCGAGGGCCAATTGCTGCCTTCCCACACAAATTTAGCGATCAACGCGGCACTACCCTTCCCCAGAAAAATACCAAGAATCGCCCCCAAGATACCACCTGTTATACTTAGGACTAACGCCTCGATCAGAAATTGTGTCAAAATATCGCGCCGCTTTGCCCCAAGTGCCTTGCGCAGGCCAATCTCCTTTGTTCGTTCTGTGACCGAGACTAGCATGATATTCATGATGCCGATTCCTGCCACAAAGAGTGCAATCAGCGCAATCCCACCCATTAAGGCTTTCATCGTATTCCCGATCTTTTCAGCGGTTGCCAATTCCTCCTGTGCTGTCCAGTATTGATATTCCTCTCCAGAATTATTGTGCAGCCTACCCAAAATATGCTTCGCTTCCTCTTTCGCGATTTCAACCTCATCAAGGCTTGTTGCCTCCACACGGATACGCTCGACCTCCTTCCGTCCGGTAAAGCGCTGCTGAAATGTTGTGAGGGGGATGATAAAACGCTCATCCCAACCTTCGGTATCCATCGCATCGCCTTTCTCTTCCATCACACCGATTACCGTCAGGCGTACGTCATATCGAGGTCCCCAGCTCGTTGTACGTGTCGCCTTCATCTCCTTGCCGATTGGGTCCTCACCTTTGAAGACTTCATCGTAGATTTTATAGCCGATAACGGTGACCGTGCTTGCTCTTTCAACCTCCTCCTCAGTGAAGAACCGTCCCATGACTGGATACCAATTGTGTGATCGATCATACCCTGCGGTCCCTGCAACCACTCTAGAATTCCTACTGGCTCCCTCATGATATACATTCCAGCCCGGCATGTCATCTTCACCGACTACATGGACAACACCTCTCCCTCTTTCCATAATCTCATATATATCTTGGGTTTCTAGGTGTTCTGCACGGTTTCTACGCCAACGTCTCAGGGTACGTCCTGCCCTTCTGCTGAATGTCCCTGATTGCCGATCCCAATCGTCCCGTGTAATCTCAATCATGGTCAATCCGCCGGTGCGTTCTATTTCGCCTAAGACCAATGCACGTGAACCGTCACCGACCGAAACCATGCTCACGACCGCCCCAACACCGATAGCAATGCCCAAAATAGTCAATCCGGAACGGAGTGGATTACGCCGTAGACTGGCAAGTCCAACCATAATACATTCGATGAGATTCATACGATCTTCTCCTTTGATTGATTCGTTAGGTTGTTCGCCGGTTCCTTACAATTTACAAACGTTTCTATTCTGTCCTCAACGCTTCAATAGGCGAAAGTTGTGCCGCTTTTACCGCGGGATAAACGCCGAAGACAATACCGATAAGTGCCGAAAAGGTAACCGAGATAACTATCCACTCTGTGGAAATGGTAGCGGGCCACTCCGGGACAACCTTCACAATCTTTACCGCAATATTCGCCATGCCGTAACCTGCGCCAATACCCAATCCAATCCCAAGCAATCCACCAATACTACACATTACCACCGCTTCAACTAGAAACTGAAGGAGGATGTCCCGCCGCTTGGCACCAATCGCCTTTCGTAATCCGATTTCTCGGGTCCGTTCCGTAACGGACACCAACATCATATTCATAATACCAATCCCACCAACGAGCAAAGAAAATCCAGCGATGCTACCCAGCGTGATTTTGATAACCCAACTAATTTTATTCAGCTGCTCCATGCTTTCATTCAAAACCCAAATGTGGAAAAAATCGTCTTGGTTGCGATGTTGTTTTCTCATCACCGTTTTGACCTCTTCTTGGGCTTTGTCAATCAAATTTATATGTTTTGCCTTGACGGTGAACATCGTGACGTGGTCATTTCCGGTAAATCTCTCTTGTGCAGTAGTCAACGGTACAAATAGAATGTTATCGAGATTCCAGCCAAAACGAAGACTTCTTCCGCGCGTCTGCATTACACCTACCACCGTGAACCGGACCATCACTCTTTCTCGTTCTTCCCGTTTGACTTCCCAGTCGGCACTTCGTGCGACCTTGATTTGCTTGCCGATGGGCTCATCCTCCCCAAACAGTTCGGTTGCCAGTTCGGATCCAATGACACAGACTTTTTGCCGATCGTTGAATTCAGTCTCTGTAAAGAAACGCCCTCGTCCTATCTCCCAATTCATCCCAATCGGAAAGTGCGAATCAACGCCGTTATATCCGGTGCGGCTTTCGGCACCATCTGCGGCTTGAACGAGAACGCCACCCCATCGCGGAATACGTGGTATCACCAATTCAACGGAAGGGCACTCCGCTTCAATGGCTACGACATCATCATACTTTAGAAACTCGCTGCTACGGTTGCGGACCCATTGCCCCTTTTTTTTAATCCAGCCACCGCGCCACATACTAAATTGACTCGCGCCTCCCAACTTATCCGCATCTTGGAGTACAAGCGTTTTTGCTCCATCCCCTACAGCAATCATTGCAAGTACCGAAGCGACCCCAACGATAATTCCTAACATTGTCAAAAGGGAACGCATCTTATTTATGCCAATGGCTCTGAGCCCGATTGAAAATCCTTCACTGAGTTTCAATATCCTCTCTCCTTTCGTGTTAATACCATTCTCAACGCTTCGATAAGCGAAAATGGCGGACTTCCATTTCCAATTAAATCCACACGTTTGAGAGTTCTTCACTCAGTTCCAAATTTCCTTTTCTCCTCTCTATTCAGTCCGCAATGCTTCGATAGGCGAAAGTTGTGCGGCTTTTACCGCTGGGTAGACACCGAAGACAATACCGATAAGTGCTGAAAAGGCAACGGAGATAATCATCCATTCTGTAGAGACAACAGCGGGCCACTCCGGAACAATCTTAACAATGTTTACTGCAACATTTGCCATCCCGTGCCCGGCAGCAACACCCAACCCAATACCTATAATGCCACCAACACTGCACATTGCAATTGCTTCAATCAAGAATTGGAAAAGGATGTCCCGTCGTTTGGCACCAACCGCTTTACGTAAGCCGATCTCTCGGGTGCGTTCCGTTACAGAGACCAACATCATGTTCATGATGCCGATGCCGCCCACAAGCAGCGAAAATCCGGCGATAACACCGAGCACGATTTTGATAACCTTGCTAATTTTGAACAGTTGCTCCATACCAGCCCTCATCTCCCAAACATTAAAGAAGTTGTCCTGATTACGGTGCCGTTTCCGTATCACCTCCGTGACCTCTTCCTTGGCTTGGTTAATCAATTCGACGCTCTTTGCTTGGACAGAAATCATTGTCACCCGGTCATTGCCGGTAAACCGTTCCTGAACCGTTGTCAAGGGAAGAAGCACCCGGTCATCCAGATTCCACCCGAAACGGAGACTTCGACCACGAGGCTCCATCACCCCCACAACGGTGAACCGTTCCATGCTTCTGTCTTGGCTACGTTGTTCCCAGCGACGGCGCCTGTTGCCGGAGCCACGCGCGATTTTGATTGTTTTACCAACTGGATCTTGACCCTGAAAAAGTTCGTTTGCTACATCCGATCCGAGAACACAGACTTTAGACCGATCGGTAACATCTTCCTCTGTGATAAAACGTCCCGTTGCAGGCTCCCAGTTCATTCCGATTTGATAGAAAGACGTAATTCCTTCATACCCTGTCCGTTTCTCGGCACCGCCTTCCGCTTGCACAAGCACCCCACGCCACTGCGGGATACGAGGGATGACTCCTTCGACGGACGGGCATTCGGCTTCAATTGCCAGCACATCTCCATATTCGAAATATTCGTTGCTGCGATTCCGTTCCCAACGACCGCTGCCTTTGCGGATATGGCTGCTCCGATATAGCGTGACCTGATTGGCGCCACCAATCTTTTGGGCGTCCTGGAGCACAATCAGTTTGGCTCCATCGCCGATAGCAATCATCGCCAGAACCGAAGCGATACCAATAACAATTCCGAGCATCGTCAAGAGCGATCGCATCTTATTCGCGCGAATCGCTGTAAATCCAACTGAAAATCCTTCGCCAATTCTCATTTCTGCTCCTCCCCTATTTGTGCTATATTTTGTCCCAATACTTGGACGAAACGGCATGAGATTGGTTTAGATGTTTGATGGTAGACAAACAACATCGGGGTCTGAAGTATTTACTGGATCGGATTGATGGAAATTGTCTTGACAATTTCGGCAATCGCTGATAATATATACCTCTCAAATTTGGTTCGCCCAAATTACCCATAAATTGCGAGGTTACTCAGAATGCCACTGATCTATCTTGAAGACATCTTGAAACGTGGTGACAACAAGGAACATAGCAGCAACAAGTATTTGGCTGTGAATATCGCAGCGAAACGAGCGCGTGAAATCAATGCCGAAAATAGCCTGCCTATGTTAATGGCTAATGCCCAAAAACCTGTAACAATTGCAATTGATGAGCTTAGCTCAGGGCGCATTAACTACGAGGAGTTAGATCGACCGGAAGAATCTGTGGAAGGTTCACCATTCGCTCCCATAGATAGCGAGGAAGACAAGGAGGCGGAGGGGTTAGAGGAACTTCAGCCAACCGAAGAATAGTATGAAGAAGACGAGGTGACAGATCCGGATGAGGCGGAAGAGGGGTTGTAAGTTAATTATCCGGTCGAGTTGAAAACTGTTGCGTTGCGCGAAAGAATCTAAAAAAAATAGTCACTGCTATGTTGGTTTAAGGGTTCACATACGGAGGAATGAAGTTGTTCCATTCCCATGTGAACCCTTTTTTTATTCTCTAAGACGTTCTGCTTTGTTGTTGATCCAAACCTGTAAACATGCTAAAATAAACACGTATCATTTCAAACTTCAACTTTGGAGGTATAACATGGCATTAGGTGAGGGAGATTATAAATATGAATTAGTGGACGGATGGCCAAAACTGCCGGAGGGTTGGGTTTTCTCTATGGTGTCGGACGCAGCAATTGATTCCAAGGGACGAGTCTTCGCTTTTACCCGCGGTATACATCCGGTTATTGTTTTTGACAAGGAGGGGAACTTCGTTACCTCATGGGGGTATGGGGATTTTGGTGTTTCTCCACATCTGATTAGCCAATCGCACGGAATCTTCATCGGACCTGACGATGAAGTTTACCTGACCGATGCGTGGCAACATATCGTGCGCCGTTACACGCTACTCGGTGATTTGGAGCGCGAGTGGGGAACACGCGGTGTCGCTGGTGTGACATACCATAAACGCGAGTATAACATGCCCACCGGCGTGGCGCTCGGTCCAGAAGGAGAGATCTACGTCGGGGACGGATATGGCAATCGCCTCGTTCACAAATATTCCAAAGAGGGTGAACACCTTCTAGCGTGGGGAGAGGCGGGCAGCGGGCCAGGTGAGTTCGCAGTGGTCCATAATATTGGATGTGATAAGACGGGGCGCGTCATCGTCTGTGACCGTGAGAACAATCGAATCCAAATCTTCGATCCGGATGGGAAACACATGGAAACATGGACGGATGTCGTTGCCCCCGGCGATGTGTGGATCACTGATGACAACATGATTTATGTGGTTGAGCAGGGGGCGGGCTCACGTGTCAGCGTCTGGACCCCGGAAGGAGAGCGGTTAAGTCGGTTCTCCGGTGCCGAAAACAACGGTATCATACAGTCGGCGCATGGACTTTGCGTTGATGACGAAGGCAGCATCTACGTTGCCGAGATCGGTGAGCCGGGCCGTGGACAGCGGTTTCAGAAGTTTGCCCGCGTCTAAACAGATCCGCTCATGTTAAGAAATAGTACAACAAAAACCGTAGGCGGGGCATCTTGCCCCGCCCTCAACGCTTTTACCGTAATTGCACTCCGTTTTTACATGAGCTTCTTTTTTACTTCACACTTTCTTTTTGTATAAGCCTTTATTTATCCCATCGTTTAGCCCGGTTGCACAGGGCGCGTCCGATCCTGTGGAATCAGCGGACGACTCCCGTTGGGTGTTACAAGGAACGATTTCTCAATGTGTAGCGACCCAACGCCCGGCATCGAAATCATCGCTTCCAAATTGAGAACCATGTCCACCTCAAGCGCTAAATCTGAAGAGATGTCTACACAATCATCATGAATCCGCTGCCCATTGTCTGCGACGATAATCGGGTAATCGCGGACCTCCAAGCCCAGTCCATGTCCATGCGGAGATGAGGCTGTGATTCCGTGTGCGTTGAGTGTTTTCCACATAGCAGCTTGGGCGGCAGACGCTTTTACGCCCGGTGTCATCTCCTCCGCCCCTGCCTCAACACATTCCCGCAATGCTCTATGCCTGTCGATTAGGGCCGCCGACGGTTCGCGCATGGTCAACGTCGTGCCGCTGTCGGAGAACGCTCCTTCATAGATGCAACCAAAGTCTACATAGAGTATGTCCTCATCTGTCAAGATGTAGTTTGGCTCCGTCGCAAGTCCTAAGCCGCGCACCCCGAATGCAAAGTGATCGAAATCTGCGCCATCCTTGGCGATCTGCTGTCGATAGTATTGGACAACATCGGCGATTGGCTCCCCCGGTCGGGGGTGCGCGAGTGCGTCCATCGCTGCCGTCTCGCTAATTTCCGCTGAACGAATCAGCCGTGACAATTCATCTTCAGTCTTGACCATCCGAACAAGGCGAATGAGATTTGAACAATCCTTGATCTGTGCCTTTGGCAGTCCTGCCTCGATCGCCTCTTTTGCCCTCGGTGATA
>JAGWBT010000077.1 GCA_021295755.1 Candidatus Poribacteria bacterium | reverse complement strand
TTTCCGGTCGGCATGTAGTAAATCTTCAATTTTGCATACACTAGAGGGCTCACCGCAAAAATCAATAGACAAAACCAACCGATGAAGAGGGATTTGCGATATACCGTGATTTTGCATTTCATACTTATCCTCCTCGTTAAGCGCATTTGGTTCCCTTATAGGTTGAAAACACTCTCGGAACGAGATCAGGACAGAGAGAGATTTCCGAATCCCAATACCTCACTCGTCCCATTCCGCGCTGATTATTGACCAATCCGTTTGAACCATCCCCACATTGTGGCTCTCTTGCTTGTGGGAGCAACCGCAGCGGGAGCAATCGCAAGATTAGGGTGAAACCACGCAGGAGCGGAGTCCTCCCCAAAACGCACGTTAGTGAGATTTTGAAGATTTCCGCCAGCGGCGTCTATCACATAGATGTCGAAACTCCTACCCCTATCAGATACAAAGGCAATCCGTTTACCATCGGGGGACCAAGAAGGCAAAAAATCCATCGCCGGATGGTTTGTGAGTCTTCGCGAATTATTCCCATCGGCGTCCATCACGTAAATTTCACGGGGGCCATCCCTATCAGATGAGAAAGCAATGTGCTCACCATCAGGAGACCATGAAGGAGTCCAGTCCTCTGCCGGATTGTTAGTGAGGTTTTGAGGATTCCCGCCATCGGCGTCCATCGCGTAAATTTCACCGTTCCCATCTCTATAGGACATGAAAGTGATGCGTTCCCCATCAGGAGCCCATGCGGGAGAATAGTCAGTGCCTGTGTTTGTGAGTTTCTGAGGATTCCTACCATTGGTGTCCATCACATGAATGTCTTCCACCCACCAAGTGTTAATCTTACTGGAAGAGTAGGCAATACCTGCCCCATCAGGTGACCATGCAGGATAACTGTCACCTCCGAGATTTTTGGTGAGTTTTCGAGGATTACCCCCAGCGGCGTCTATCACGTAGATATTTGTGTCCCGGTGATTATCGTGACTTTCAGACCAAAAGACAATGTGCTTGCCGTCAGGGGACCTATTTGTGAGTCTTCGAGGATTTCCGCCATCGTCGTCCATCACATAGATTTCCCTGCTGTGTCCATCCCTATCAGACACAAAGGCAATCTTTGCTTGTGCGTCAACGCTTACCATTAGCGTCGTCAAACCTAAAGCAAAAACGAAATATGCGAGATTGTATTTCCGTCCCATCGGCGTGCCTCCTTTGCTCTCACTTGTTGGCGTCTCTGACCTCACTTTTGATTGCACCCCAAGATGTCGATAGCTTTCCCGCCGGTTCCACCGCAAGCGCAGCATCGTGCCAGAAGACAAACACGCTTTGACCATCGTCGGTCAAACGCTGAACTTCTTGGGTGTCAACATTCACCACCACCACATCCACTTCTGCCACGCCATTGTGATGATCCACACCGCTCGTACCGACAATATGCTCGTTGTCCGGTAACCATTGCGCCCCGCCCAGATTCGCCTCATCGTTAAGAAGAACCAGATTTCTGGCAGGCGCATCACCGAGAAACAGGTCCCAATGTCCCCATTCCTCTATTGACCCGTAGACAATTGTCTGTTTTCCATTTGGGGACCAACGAATCCAATGGGCAAAGAACCGGTGATTCATCTCTTTTGCCTTCGCGTTGGGATCCGCGTCAACCCAATGCAGTTTTGCACCGCGTTTGCCGACCGTAAAGCCGATGCGCTTGCTGTCCGGAGACCAAAAGGGTCTGGACATGTTTGCTTCTATATCTGGAGCAATTTGAAAGGAGTTAAATCCTTGAGCATCCGTCACATACACTTTACTGGAGGGACGCAAATCCGGATCAAAGGCTTCATAAACAATCCATTTCCCATCCGGTGACCATTCCCCATCCATATTGAAATTGAACGGACGCGGTGGGTCAGCAAGCAATTTCCGCAAGCCACTGCCATCCAAATTTATTACCATCAGTTCAGGCTTAAGAAAGGGAGGCAGTGTGAACAGGATTTGCTTCCCGTCTGGAGAGAGTGTAGGCCACGACATCGGAACGGGCGATTCGAGGACCAGTTCCTTGTTTGCCCCATTGATATCCATCCGCCAAAGATTTCGCTCCCAACGTCCGGTCGGCATATAGTAAATCTTCAATTTTGCATGCGCTATGTGGCTAACAACAAACATCAATAGGCAAAGCCAACTGACACAGAAGGATTTGCGATATATCCCGATTTTGGGTTTCATACCTATTCTCCTTGTTAAGGGCATTTGGTTCTCTTGGAGGTTGAAAACTGTCCCGGAACGAGATCAGAATGGGGAGGAATCTCCGAATCCCAATACCTCACTCGTCCCAAGCCGCAACGGTTATTGACCGACCCGTTTGAACCACCCCCACATTGTGGGTTTCTTGGCTGCGGGAGCAACCGCAGCGGGACCAACTCCAAGAGTTGGGCGAAACCACGCAGGCGCAGAGTCATGCCCGAACATCACGTTGGTGAGGTTTTGAAGATTTCCGCCATCGGCATCTATCACATAGATGTCGAAACTCCTCACTCTATTAGACACAAAGGCAATGCGTTCACTATCAGGAGACCATGAGGGCAAGAAATCCCTATCCGGGTGGTTTGTGAGTCTTTGTGGATTTCCGCCATCGGCGTCCATCACGTAAATTTCATGAGGCCCATCCCTGGGGCCATCCCTATCAGACGAGAAAGCAATGCGCTCCCCATCAGGAGACCATGTGGGACTCCAGTCCTCTGCTGGATGGTTTGTGAGGTTTTGAGGATTCTTTCCATCGGCGTCCATCACGTAAATTTCACTGAACTTATCTCCTCTATAGGAACTGAAAGTGATGCGTTCACCATCAGGAGACCATGAGGGAGAATAGTTACTTCCTGCGTTTGTGAGCTTCTGAAGATTCCTCCCATTGGGGTCCATCACATAGATATCTGTTACCCACTGGTTATCGTTACCTCTATTAGAAACAAAGACAATGTGTTTGCCATCAGGAGACCATGCGGGATAATCGTCAACTTCGGGATTTTTGGTCAGTTTTCGAGGATTTCCGCCATCAGCATCCATCACGTAGATATCTGCTGTTTCCCACTCGTTCTCATTCCTCCAAGACGAAAAGACAATGCGTTTGCCATCAGGGGACCATGAGGGCCCCCATTCATCCTCCGGACTATTTGTGAGTCTTCGAGGATTTCCGCCATCGTCGTCCATCACATAGATTTCCAAGGCAATCTTTGCCTGTGTGTCAGCGATTACCATCAGGGTCGCTAGACCTAAAGCGAAGACGAAATATCCGAGGTCATATCTTCGTTGCATCTGCCATGCCTCCTTTGATCGGAAAATTACTACCAAACAAAATTCGTCTACTTATCAATCACAAGCAATAAGCATAGGAGTTACGCGCTTCAGTAGGGAACAACGATCGTTGTTCCCTGCGAAACAGAGCCGGCGCCTAAGATTACTGTAGTTGCCCAATTCATCGGGCGTATCGGGGCAGGATGCCCCTCCCACGTACCGCCAATAAAATTGGAGCCGTCAAAAGTCGGGACCGGAATGGAGGTTGTGAGCGTTCAACTGCGTAAGTCCTAGAGCAATTAAAATGCCACGATTATTTCGAATTGCCTGGAGAGGCAATACAAAAAACTGAGTTTGCTGGCAAACCCCTTGTCTGGACAATTTTGCATCTGTTTTTGATATGAGTTGTTATTTCAGAGAAAAGCTGGCGTTCAAAAAGAAGGTGTTGAAACTGTGCCACACCGTCGTCGCAGAAATGCTACACTTGGAATGGATGAACCAACTTCAATGATGTTACCCATGTGATTAGTTGATAAACCTAGCGTCAGAAACCGATGCAATAGTCGGGAATTGGAATTCCCTCCTACACAAAACGCGCACGGTTTATAGTGGGGACAGGTTTCTTAACCTATCAAGCGATCTCTGAATCGCGACTCTGACTTTTAATTCCGTCGGTGATCTGTAAACCGTCGTGCCTTCAACTCAAAGCTGGGCAATGTGCCGTGAGGCACCGGCTTCACCACCACGCGCAGCCCCAGAGATTCACGAACCGCGGTGGCAACAGCTTGTGCAGTCATGTCCGAATCCGTGTCGCTAGTCTGGATACGAATCTCCATCTCATCAAGTGCCCCCCGCCGATAAACGTCTACCGCAAACTCACCCACTTCAGCGAAACGACGGATGATGTTCTCAATGGTGCTCGGATAGACATTCACGCCTCGTATAATCAGTGCGTCGTCGATTCGCCCGATGACACCACCTTCGAGACGCCAAAACGTTCGTCCGCACTCGCACGGTTCCGTTTCCAGCTTGACCTGATCGCCGGTACGATAGCGGATGACCGGCATCCCAACCCTACCGAGGTTGGTGATAACCAACTCACCTTCTTCGGCGGATTCGCCCGTCACAGGGTCAATAACTTCGCAGATAAATTCCCCTTCGTTCAGGTGTACCCCCGCTTGCGACTGACACTCAAACCCCCAAGCCCCCACCTCCGTCGCGCCGGCGTGATCGTAGCAGCGAGCGTTCCAAGCATTTTCGATGCGATGCTTCGTCCACGGTAGGCTTGCGCCCGGCTCACCGGCATGAATCGTCACGCGGACATTGGCGTTGGCGATATCAATCCCCTCCTCCTCGGCAACTTCAGCGAGATGCAAGGCATACGTCGGGGTGCAGATCAATGTCGAAATATCGTTGGAACAAATAACGCGTAACCGCTGAAGCGAGGTCATTCCGCCGCCCGGAACAGACAATGCGCCAATCCGCCGCGCGCCTTCGTAAGCACTCCAGAAACCGATAAAAGGACCGAAAGAAAACGCGAAGAAGATCCGATCGCTTGAGGTCACACCGGCGGCATTATAAACCGCCTCCCAACACCGCGCCCACCAATCCCAACTATCTTCAGTGTCCAAGCAGCGCAGCGGTTCGCCGGTCGTGCCAGAGGTTTGATGGATACGGATATACCGTTCGCGAGGAAATGTAAGATTTGTGCCGTAGGGTGCGTGGGTCTTTCCGTCAGCGGAGAGCTCATCCTTCGTCGTAAAGGGCAGCCGCCGGTAATCTGCGAGCGTTCGTATATCCTCCGGCTTCCCTATACCTACCTCGCCCAGTTTTCGCCGATAGAAAGAGTTGGTCTCCAACACCGGCGCAAGCATCGCCTGCAGCTTCTTTAATTGGATTTGTGTCAACGCTTCTCGTCCGAGCGTTTCAATGAAAGAATTTAATTCGCTT
This sequence comes from Candidatus Poribacteria bacterium, assembly GCA_021295755.1. Taxonomy (NCBI): domain Bacteria; phylum Candidatus Poribacteria; species Candidatus Poribacteria bacterium. The sequence goes on along the minus strand of JAGWBT010000077.1, from coordinate 18,959 downwards.
GTCATATTGTGTAAATGTGGCCTTCCAAAATGAACTCAATTTGTCAAGTATCAATAACCTGTAGGTCGAGATTCACATCTCGACGCCAAAACTCAGCATCACAGGGAACAACGGCCGTTGTTCCCTACGACTGGTCTGCCGCAGTAGCACAGTTTCAAATCATTATAACAGCCGATTCATAGTCGTGGCAAGCGATACTGTATTGACACGCAGATGCTTTGCTGCTACAATGAATCGAGATACTTACATCAATGCCGATAAGGTGGCGTCCACATGAAATCACCCCCTGAACCGAAGACCATCCAGAAACTAGTGGATGTTTATCCGTCCTTTGCCTTGCTGGCAGGGATGCAACTCGATCTGTTCACGCCACTCAAAGTCGGTCCCATGCGCCCCGAGCAAATTGCCAGTGCCATCGGGGTGGAGGTAGCCAAACTCAAGCCCTTACTATACGCGCTTGTGGCTGCCGAGTTGTTGACCGTAGAGGGAGACCGTTTTGCCAACACCGATGAAGCGAACCATTTCCTTGTCCGCGGCAGTCCGGCTTACATGGGTGGGGTGCATCCGCTGTATGCAGATTTGTGGGAGGCAGCCCTTCAAACAGCGGAATCCATCCGCACCGGGCAGCCACAAGCCAAGCACGATTACACGCAGATGTCCCGCGAAGCGTTAGAAATGTTCTACCAAGGTTTGCATCCGGGCGCCCTCGCGACAGGACAGACACTGGCAAAAGATTACGGGCTTTCGTCCTGTCAGAGGTTATTAGACGTTGGTGGAGGCTCCGGGGGAGTAGCCATCGCGGCGGTGAAAACCTGCCCCCATATCCAAGCGACGGTTGTAGATGTGTCCAATGTAACGCCAATCACGCAACGTTTTGTGACAGAGGCAGGTGTCTCCGACCAAGTCAAGGTCATGACAGGGAATATCGTGGAAGCCCCACTCCATGAGTCGTTTGATGCCGTCGTTCTGAAATCATTCATCCAAGTGCTTTCACCGAGTGATGCACAACGCGCCCTCAAAAACATCAATGCAACCATGGCAGCGGGCGGTACGGTCTATATCTTGGGGATCGGTATCCTTGATAACTCTCGCATCTCTCCACGGGGGGCTGCGATAACCAACACTATCTTTATCAATATCTACGACGAAGGACAGGCTTATACCGAAGCTGAATATCACGATTGGATAATAGCAGCTGGATTTGTGGACTTTAGGCGGGATACGTTGCCGGACGGGTTGGGTATCATAACGGCGCAGAAACCGATGTAAAACGTGAGATTACGATGTTAATGCCGTGACTCATGTTAAAAGAAAGTGCAAACGCAAAAAACGTGAAACGTGAAAACAATTCGTTCATTGGTTCATGAATGAACTAGTGAACAAATGAACTAAAACGGAGAACCTCTATGGCATTATTCAAAGCAGGTGTTATCGGTTGTGGTGGACGTGGACGTGGTCATGCGGAAGGGTATCAAGCTTCACCGGATGTAGAGATCGTTGCATGTGCAGATCCCTTTGAAGAGGCTCGCGAGAATTTCGCAGAACAGTTCGGAGTTGCGAGAACCTATGAGGATTACCGTGAGATGCTCGACAAGGAATCGCTCGACTTCGTCAAGAGATGGTTATCGCAGCCGCGAATAGTGGGATTAAAGCTATCCACGCCGAGAAACCGATGGCACCGACATGGGGCGATGCCAAAGCACTCTATCAAGCGTGTGTGGACAACGACGTGATGATTAGTTTCTGCCATCAACGCCGTTTCGGTGCGAGTTTTATCAAAGCGAAGGAATTGGCGAACGATGGTGCAATCGGTCAAGTCTACCGCTTTGAAGGGGCATGCCCCAACATGATTGACTGGGGAACGCACTGGTTCGACATGTTCTTCTTCTATAACAACGACGAACCAGCGGAATGGGTGATGGGTCAAATTGATGTGGGCGAAGAAACTCTTGTTTTTGGTGTGCCGGTAGAGACGAGTGGAGTCTCATGGATTCGCTATAAAAATGGGGTGGAAGGTCTACTTGCAACGGGGGCAGCTTCGCTAGGCGGAGTGCAAAATCGCATTATCGGTACAGACGGCATTATTGAAGTTGGCGGACAAGATAAGCCACCGGTGCGCGTCCTCCGACACGGAGCAAGTGATTGGGAAGTACCGAACCTTGATGGCATTGTGCCGCCCGGTGGGGATACTGTCCTTGCCGTGCTTGACCTTATCGATTGTGTCAAAACGGGGCGCGAACCAGAACTCAGCGGACGAAAGGCAATCCAAACGACAGAACTCATCTTTTCGACCTACGAGTCAAGCCGCCGTCGTGCAAAGATTACCCTGCCGCTTGATGTGGACGACTCTGCACTGCTGACTATGTTGGATGAGGGCGTGATCAAATACACGAATCCATGAACCCAATGGTGATAGTCAGCAACAGTTAATAAGCTCTCTAGTCAAAGACCGAGGATGAAACATGAAGCGTAAATTAGTTCATTGGTGCGTTGATTCATGAATGAACTAATAAACCAATGAACTAATGAACCAATGAACACCCAGTCCCACGCCATCATTAACGTCGCGCTCCTGAGTCGGAAAGCAGCACCGCATCTGCATCGTTACGCGCTCATTGGTGCCGCATTGCCGGACCTGCCGATGTTTATCTTTTTTGCGGTTGAGGCGTTCATCCTCAAGCATCCACAAAGCCAGATCTGGGGTGAGCGATATTTCCTATCAGGGTGGCAAAACCTCTTCGATCTCTTCAACTCTATACCGCTGTTCCTCATCCTTCTTGGGATTGGTTACTGGCGCAAATCCAACCCCCTTATCATCTGTTCCCTGAGTCTGCTGTTACACGCTGCCGGCGATTTCTTCCTCCACCAGGACGACGGGCATCGGCACTTTTTCCCTCTACTCCAATATCGCTTCCATAGCCCAATCTCCTACTGGGATCCCAGACATCACGGCGGAATTGTGTCTGCTATCGAAATATTGGTCACAATCGGAGCGTCGATCTATCTCTTTCCCCGCCTCCAATCCAAGTTCATGAAGGGGGCTTTGGTTGTTATAAACCTCATTTCTGCTCTCATGTATATCGGATTTATTTTCTTCGGTTGAGCGATGCGTTCCCTTGCGGTTCAATACTCCACAACCTCCGCTGCTTCCAACAAAGTCTCCCAATCTGTTCCCTTTTTGCCCTCAAGCTGACTCCGTTTGAAGGTGAGAATCAGTGTTGTTGCTGACTTGCGATCGAATCTGTGGGGAAAATTTGGTGGCATCGGAGGAGTTGGAAGAATGTGCGTACGAAGCCGTTTGTCCTTTTCCAGTTTCCGTTTTTCTTCTAGGATTTGTTCCGCTTTTTCGATGAGTGCCTGATGCTTTTCATTTAGTTCTTTGATTTTCTCTCTTGCCCCTTCGATTGTTTTCCGTGCGTGAGGCATCGCATCTACATCAACATGTTCGACGACGTGCATTTCAACCAAAAAATCTGTTTCAAAATCAACGCTGTAATCAGGATAACCGAAGACCACAAATGAAATCGTATCATCAAGCGTCAATTGACCTATGCGGGAACCATACTCGCCCACGAGATAAGCTAGCTGTTTCTTAAGTTTATCAACCTTTTCCTTACTATACGATTCGTTTTTATTGGCTACCCATACTGCCTCTTCTGGTTGAGTTTGATGTCGAACTTCTCGCTCATACTTTTCCCACAGATTCGTTTTCTTCTCTGTCTTAACAATCCTCATCTCTTTTGCTGCAACAGGAAACCGCACATCAAGCAGGAACACAGCACCATAGCCTTTGAGATATAGGTGTTGACAGCCACCTCTACGGAAAAATCCCCCCTTGACATAATCGTTCTCAAATGTCTCGTCCATTGTTTCATCAACAATCCGACACATCACCTTGAGGTCTTCGACCATCTTGGTGTAGTCAATCTGATCTTGTGCAGACACGACGCCGGTAACCAAGCCGATGCCAAGTATAGCTATGATAAGAATCATATAGACTTTCATGATTGTATCCTCCTTTAATACGTGAATCTTCTGAGCCTTCGCATTTCACGTTTATACAATTTATAGTTTGTATAATGTTATTTTATATCCTCTTGTATTCCAGACATATGAGAAGCAAGGATGAACTCAAAGGCGCGTTGAGTCTCAAGAAATTCAGCTTCCGTTGCACCGGCAAGATGCTGAAACTCTTGACGGATGAGTTCTAGGTCCTGTACCCGTTGTGATTGCAACCCTTGGTAGATCAACGCTAATTGTGCATCTGCCTGTTTCTGCCGCTCATCCAGATGGACTTGGAGCTGTTCGCTGAATTCATCCAACGCCCCTTGAAGCTGCTTTACAATCTCTACTTGAGTGGCGTGACGTTGCGCCTGAAGCAATCGTACCAGTTCCTGCTCTGTAATTGCCGAGATCGCCTCTTGTCCAATCCTAAGCGTCAAACCACGGCCTTCCCACTTAAGGTCAACGCCGATCCATGCCAGCGCAAAAAGGCCAATGACCAAAATCAAACAGGTTGCCACTCCCCAAGAGAGCCATCGCCATGCAGGTAATTGGGACCACCATGACAAAGGTTTAGGTTGTATCGTTCCATGCAACGTCTCAATATCAATTGGACGATCTGCTTCCGTCCATTGATCAAGGGCTTGTTGCGTCTCGCTTAGACTCGCTTGGAATTGCTCACACTCACGACAAGTCTGTAAATGTGCTTCCAACGATTTTTTTGCCGCCGCGTCCAATTCATCGTAGCTCTCAAGCACAATCTGCTCTCTAAAGAACCTACAATCCAATGCAAACACCTCCCTTGCGTGAATCAGCGATGAACGCTGACAGATTTATTCTTGCTTCGATAACATTCGACTAAGCCGTTCTATTCCAGCTGTCATCCGCGACTTTACCGTACTGATAGGGCGCTCCACAATTTCGGCAATTTCATGAAATTTCATGCCGTTGTAATGGCGTAGCGTAACCACAACTCGCTGATCTTCCGGCAAGCGTGCTAACGCTGAGCGAACACGATTTTCGGTCTCCTTCCTCACCACAGCTGCGTCCGGTGGATCCAACGGATCGATGAATCTTTCGTCGAGACCTTCGGATTCTGACTGCAAATAGGCGCCGATCGGTGTCTCTTTTCTGCGTTTTTGTTTGGCAAGTGTATCTAAACAGAGATTCGTCGCGATTCGATACATCCATGTAGAAAATTGCGCTGTTGGACGATATCTCTTAGCAGAACGATAGATGCGAAGAAAGACCTCCTGCCTAAGATCTTCCGCTAGCGTGATCTCGTTGACCATTCGATAGCAGTAATTCAGCAGCCGCTTCTCCCACCGTTTGACCAATGTATCAAACGAACACAAATCACCTGCTTGGAGTTGGAGCATCAAAGCCTCATCTGATTTCTCCATACTTACCCTCAATCTAGCTGGTTTCAATAAATATAAACGGATGAGAAATGAAAAAGACGAGATTTTTTAGGAAAGTAGTAGGCATACTCCGCATACCGTAACCACAGAAGCACAATGCCTTACGTTTTACGTTTCACGTTTCACGTCCAATATGGTATCATACTCAAACGCTTGAGTTGGGTAAGCGATCGCGTTCCGAGAGATCGCCGCAGGGCGGGATGCTGGGTAACCCCCAGGAGCGGCGACGCTATGGAAAGTGCAACAGAAAGCAGACTACAACGCTTCCGCGTTGTACAGGTGAAACGGTGCGGTAAAAGCGTACCAGTTCCGATGGTGACATCGGAAGCTTGGTAAACCCCGTCTGGAGCAAGGTCAAATAGGAGGATGTGTGTAGGTGCGCCCGCCTAGTCCTCGGGTATGACTGCTTGAGGTTGATGGTAACATCAATCCTAGATGAATGATCGCCGCCCTGATGCGCGAGAGCAATTCAGGGAACAGAAACCGGCTTATTCCCAACTCAAGCCTCTTTATCAGGAGGAGGATCCCCGATGGAACTGACAGAAGAGGAACGGTTTAATTTAGAACGCAGAACGTATGACTGCCCCCCAACACTGACAGACAATCAGGTATTGGAGTTCTGCCAACAGGGTTTTCTCGTTTTGGAAGGAGTTGTGCCAGACGAAATTAACCGCAGAACGTTTGCTTATCTTGAAGAGAACACCTATTACGAACCGGCAGAAATCCTCAAAGAAGATTGGTTCGTTGATAATGTGATACTCAATCCGAAGGCAGCTGGCGCGGTACGGTCGCTACTTGGTAAAAACTTCGGGCTGCCGGTTATGATGAGTCAGCATCGGGTCAAGTGCCCGATGTCGGGGCAATCGTGGCATCGGGATGCTGGCTCCAAATGGGGACCTGAACTGAATTATCTGCAGGTGTTCTATTATCCGCAAGATACGCCGGAAGCGTTCGGACCCACCGAGGTCTTGCCCGGTTCACACCTTTTCAATGCGTCTGCACGTTATATGAGTCACTACGGTAACATTCGGGGAGCGGTGAAAACAACCGCGCCCGCTGGTTCAATCTTCATCACGGTTTACTCAATCTGGCACCGTCGCTCCCCCTCAACAGCGGAAGGGACGCGCCACATGTTGAAATACAACTACTGGCGAACCGTACCGCCGGAACGGGATTGGATCATTGAATCCGACTTCGACTTTGACGCTGCGGACTACGGTCCTAACCGTTTCCAAAGTGCGCACATGTTCTACTGGCTCTGCGGGAAGAAGGAGGAATTTCGCTGGATTGGGGGGCAAGGGTGGCCACTACGTTACGGTAGGGGACCCAACTACAAGCCCTACGGCGCACCAGCCGCACCGCCGGGGGATTGGTAGAGACGGTAGGTTTACATTACGGTCGCCATTTAATCAGAACGCCGCCGTTAGGGTAATGACCGTATGCGGTCAGCACTGAACCATCACCCAGCGAAGTCGAATACAGGTGTCCAGAGACGCATTCATACCACTGGGCAGGGTTGTTGTAGGACCAATCGTCAAGGATGTACATCCGGTCTAAATTCCACGTCTGACCGTGATCGTGGCTGACGAAAGCATCGCAACCCCGTCGATAGCTTGCCAATTTACCACCGCGGATATCCAACCGTCGGATAACGGTCATCACGAGATCGTCATTCGGGAGACGGAGAAGATTGGCGTGCATCCGACCCGCTTCCAACAGATGCTCAACCGGTGACCACGTTGCCCCATCATCTTTAGAGATTGAAATACCTGTCCCCTCGAAGTTGTCATAGTGATACTTAATGTACTTGCCGAGCATATCGGTGCGTATCGCAGCGATAATCCAACCGTTCGCAGCGCGAACCATAGCACCTTCCCCGCAACCGCGGTCATACGTCACCCCTTCGTACATATCCTGCCATTTCCACGCATCAGGCCAGCTATGGTTCTCCCACGTCCGCCCACCATCATTTGACCATCGAACACAGCCACAGATTGCTTTATCGAAACTGAAGTTGTCCGGAAACGTCTGACCGGTCCAGCCAATTCGTGTGGCGTGACCTTGCGCGTCGCGGTCTACGAGCGGATTTCCTTCGGAACAGAAGTCTTTCCCATCCGGTGCCTTTGCCAACGGAACACGCTCCGACCATGTCCGTCCGTAGTCGTGGCTGAAACAGAGCGACGAACCCGACTCCGCCATCAGTCCACCGTCATTGTAACTGAGGGTGCCGCCGCCCAAATCGGTCAACATGACAGGACGACCATAGCCAATCGCCTGATAATCACTCCAAGTGGCTCCGCCGTCTCCACTGATGGCAGCGACTGTCTCTTCACCGTTTTGAAAGGTAGTGCGGTCAGTCTTTGCTGCGCCTAGCAATAAGATCTCACCGTTATCCATCTTCGCCAGACCAAAAGGAACGACTTTAGCTTCGCCAAATCGTGGCAGGAACTGGTATTCCGCCGGAAGCGATAGATACCCACCCTTGCCCTCCCCTACGAGCACCCTGTGTTCTGTCCAAGAAAATGTCTCAAGGTTATCATCGACTTTATCAATCATAAGAAACGCTCTCATTGCCGGTGTCAGCGGTTGTCTTTGGTATTTTGAAAAAGCGAATTGTAGCACAGATTTCCAAATCTGTGATCGACACGGCCATTTCGCGATTGATCTGTCTTTTGGGATATGTTATGATAGCCCAAATTACTAAGTATTAAATATCTATCAGTTTTCTGTTAAGGCTAAAGCGCTCGGTCTTTCGCTCCAGAGGAGCGATATGTCTATAGAATGCCGATATCTCTGATGTTCGCGCTCCAGAGGAGCGCAATGTGTATAGTAGAGTTGTTGATACTAGTTTCAACGGGGAGCTCGAAGTCAGATATGGAGACCACAATGCCAATTGATATCGACGAGTGCGTTGCAGAAATTCTGGACATTGGACACTGTATTCTACCGGGCCATTTTCCGCGGACAGCACTTGAAGAATGCCGTCAAGCGTTTGAGCTGCTACTGCAAGATGTCGCCACCCGTATTCCCGAAGGCAACCGCGGACCCAATCGATGGGCGATTGGATTGCCCTTTGCACCGCCATTCTATCACTCCGCTTTCTTCAACGACGATACTGTAATCGAGATTGTCAGCCGCATCTTGGGCGAGGACATGCACATCTCCTATTACGGTACAGACACACCGGTACAGGGATCAGAATATCAGCACGTCCACGCCGACCTGCCTTTTCTGTTCAAAGAGGAACCAGCACATCGCCACCCGCCGGCGCTGCTATCCGTGCGATTTACGTTCGTTGACATGACACCGGAGAATGGACCCTTTGAAGTCGCAGAGCGCACCCAACATCTGCCCCGAACTGAGACGCTGGGAAGAGCCAATGCAGGCAAAATCTCTCTTAAACCTTTGCTGCTTAAAGCCGGTGACGTACTAATCTCCGACCCACGTACCATTCACCGTGGCACACCCAACCGCACTAGTACAGCCCGCCCCTTTGCCGTCATTGTTCACAATCGCCACTGGTACAACATCAGTAGAGAGCGATTGGAAGCAAACGAAGACACACCAATGTTGACCGAGGCGTTCTACCGAACGTTGTCGCAGCGAGAGCAAGAACTGCTGCGAAAAGTCTCCCGGACACCTTCTGATAGTCCCCTATCTCCGTAGGTGGGGCATCTTGCCCCGCCAAATATGCCACTAGGCCCTCACCACGATATATCATATTGGCGGGTTCAAAAAGACGGGACAATCTACAATTTTTTCTGTGTCTGCTCGGATAACGCTTTGAAATACTGCTGAATCAGTTCCCGATACTGTGGCGGCAAACCTTCCTGGTCCCCAGACCTGAGATTCGATTCGATTTGCTGGATGGTTTCTAGCAGCTTGGGGTCGAGCGGGGGTACATCATCTCCGGCGGCTGTTGGTGTTTTAGCAACTGTACTTCTCCTCCTTTTGCTGACCTCCCGTTTCTGTAACGATTTGGAACTTTCGAGCATCCGTGTCAAAATCTCCCGCTGTTTGTCTAAGACCTGCTGATTTAGATTGCCTTGCTGAAGTTCGCCTTCTACCTCTTTCATCTGTTCAGAAACAGTGTTGAGATCCCCAAGCACTTCCGACAACCTTTCCATCATGTCTGCCACCCGTTCTGTCGCTTCCCGAATCATCTGCTGCTCGTACGCCATCCGTCTGAGCATCTGCTCGTTGCTTGGTGTGCGTCCTTGCCTCCGCATCTGCTGGTTCAACTGCTGCGCCATTTCGTTCAGTTGCCCTTGACTCTGTGCCAGCTGCTCAAGTTGTTCCAGCAGATTTTGCATCCCTGCTTGACCCATCTGTTGGTTCATCTGGTCCATCGCTTCGAGCAGATCTGTGATAGCTTGGTTGAGGTCTGCCAATCCTTGCTTCTGGATCGGGACAGCGAGGTTCGGCTTCCGGTCTTCCAACGCTCGTGCAGAACGTTCAAAGGCATCGGCGGCAGCGTTGAGCCGCCAGACGGTTTTCGGGTCTATCTGCATCTGGTTCGTGCCTAATTCCCAAAGCCGATTCGCCAACAGATTGAGTCCCGCTGCGAGTCCTAATTCGCTTGCCGCGAGTGCTTGCAACTGCTTAACTTCACCCGGTAAATACTGTCCATGCCCAGATCGCAAAATCTCGTCGGTCCCCTCAATCGCTTCCTCATGGGTTCTTGAAAGATAGAGGCCACTCCGCACCGCCTCGCGTATTGCAGTCAACGTCTCCTCTGCATTGCCACCCTCCATAAACTCCAGTGCATTGTCCAATCCTTGATGTAGTTCGGTAAGTCCTTGCTGCGCCGCTGCTCCAGACTCCATTGCGCGCTGCATCTGATTGCTGCGCATCTGTTGGGTTGCAGATCGGAGGTCCTGTGCGATCCGCACTTCTCGTGCGAATTGGTTCAGCCGTTTGATTTCATCAGCAACCCGTTTGAGATTCTCTAATTCTGACATCTCCTCCCCAAGTTCATCAAGAGTTTGATGCAGGTCATCCATCCCCTCTGCAATACGCTCTTCTTGCTTGGCGAGTTGCTTTGGATCCCATCGGGGCGCGTCGGTACCCTGAACCTCATCTAATGCATTCTTCTGACTAGCTTGGTCAACGAGATCTTCTAACTGTTCCATTAGACGTTCTTGGCGTTCAGCGAGTTCCTTCGTCTGATTTACCGCCGCTTCTAGCTTCTGCTGAATGATCATCTGTTTATAGAGGTCTTTCAATCGATCAAGCTGCTGAAGAAACCGCTCTTGATTAAAGTTTGCTTCCATCAACTTCTGCTCCTGCTCGGATAGCTCTTGCGTCTCTAACGCTTCTGCTAACTTACGTAACAACTCCTTGTGTTCCTCCGAGAGGGCCTGATCCATCAACTCTTGCAACTCCTGAAACTTCTCTACCGTTTGCATGTCAAACAGTTCCTGCTTCTGCATCTGCTCAGTGGTTTGCTGCATTTCTTCCATTAGATCCTTCGCTGTTTTCTCAATCTCTTGCTGATTTTTGAGAACCTGTTCCATCAGTTTCTCATCTTTCAGAGTCAGCTCTTGGCTCTTCCGTATTTTATCTAGCAGCTCATCGACTATCGCGGTTTGCTCCGCCTGATCATCGTGTAACGCTTCAAGCCCTTGCATTTCAGCTTCCTGCTCAAATTCGACCACATCGTAAAGTTCCGCTAGCGTGGGGAAACGGATCGAATAGATGTTAGATTTGCCGACGTTGGGTCCAGAAACATTATCCGCATCGATTGCTTCAGCATGATAAGAGATGATATCGCCCGGATACAGCCCGATCGGATCGATGTCCCAAGGAAATTCGATAAAGACTGGCGTATCCGTAGGGCTCCACGTTCTCAAAGGCACTACTAAGTCATCGTCCGTACCTTCAACCCGATAAACAAGCTGAATTTTCTCCACACCGTAATCATCTTTCGCGTCGAGTTGCAGAGAAACAATCATTGAGTCATCAAGCACAACATCTTGCCCCGGCGCAACAATCTCGATTTGAGGTTCAGCGTCCTCAACCGCGTGAATCGTGTATGCAATCGGTTGTGAGTTTGAAATGCTATCAATATCAATGAGTTCAATATGATACTTTTCGCTACGCTGGACAATAAAGCTGCCGGATAACCGAGTGCCTTCTGATACTGTAAGTTTGACTGGATCCGATTCTTCAAAGACCAGCCTCGCTGAAGCGATTGGTTGATTGCCATCTCCCTCAAAATGAACCATTGTACCAATAAGGGTAGCGATATCGCCAAGATTTTCCTCAATGACCTGCGGGGAAAGTTGCGTGTATTTCGGGTAGTTGAGTTTTAGTTGGAAACGGTTCACGATCGGCGCGCGGACAACAGTAATTTGGAAGGATTCTGACTCTGTCTCTTTTACTGCAATGTAGTATTCCATTGATTGCGTAACGTTTTTAAACGTGAAACGGTAAGCGATTTCGATCTCATTCCTTGCCAGTAATAGATTACGCCATGCGCTCGCTGATGCAATCGCTTCATCTCCGCCGCCCACACGATAATAGAGGTGCACGGGTGCCCCAAAGTGCCCCGTCACTTTCGCGGCGATAGTGACATCCGTCCCGGATTGTATTCGTAGGTTCCCCGGCTGAACCTCATCAATCTGAACGATGAGAACATCCTGAGGCGTTTTAGGCAGTTCGTCAAATGCTTGTGCAAAATCCTTCGCTGCGGACGGGAAGATGAAGAGGGTAATAAACAGCAGTACAAAGGCGATAAGGGCAAAGCCACCATACCGCTTGAGTTTCATAAACTCCCGCGAGAAGACTTTTCTGCTTTCGATAGCATCCATCAATTGATGTGTGCCTTCAATCAACTTTTCTATGAATCCTAGGGCATACCCGAAGCGGTTGTTCTCCATCTCTGGCATGAGTTGGACGGTACTCAAAATACAGTTTTCAAGACCGGGATATTGATCTTCAACATAGGCAGCCACACGAGCGTCTGTTAGCCTTTGGAATACAGGCTGAATCAGGTGTCGAAACGCTGCGTACACACCGGTCCCTAACCACAGCAACACCAGCCCCATACGGAAAAGGCGCGGTAAAGGCAGAACCTGATCAATTATAAAAGCAAGGGCAAGAGCGAGGGCAATCGTACCCGACCACCGGAGTAAACTGTGGGAGAAAAGCAGCAAACGCCACTGATTTCGCAATGAGTGAAGCCGATTCGTAATTTCTTGATAGCTTTGTTCTGTGTTTAAGTTTGACACGGTGTAATCTCCATTCTCCTCTTCTCATTTAGTGCGTCAATACATAAACCGCAATATTGACTGCCATCTTCGCAGCCAACTCGCGAACCTGCGGCGTATCTTTGGGATGGACCTTCGGATCTTCTAGCCCATCCCCAATATCTGAACTGTATACGTAATAAACGACCATTCGACCTTCGTGGAATAATCCCAACCCTTGCGCAGGTTCCCCATCGTGTTCATGAATCTTCGGGAGTCCATTAGGAAAATCGTAGAAGCAGTGGTAGATGAGGTGTGAATTCGGTATAGGTTGCAATGATTGATCAGGAAACACGCGACGTATTTCACGACGAAAACTTTCATCCAACCCGTAATCATCATTCACAAAGAGGAAGCCGCCGTGGGTCAAATAGAAACGCAATGCCTCGACCTCTTCCTTACTGAAGTGAATGTTGCCGTGCCCTACAATGTAGAGCATTGGGTATTGGTACAGATTCCGATCCGTCAATTTCACAATCACACGTTCTTTTGCTGCCTCAATGTCCGTTCTGGTGCGCAGAATCTTCAGCCAGTTGGAAATTGTGGTCTGATCGCCGTACCAATCGCCACCTCCATCGTATTGGACTTGAGCGATAACAAACTTCTCACCAGCACTTTGAGCGGATCCGATTATAAGAAACGAGCTCAATAGGATGTAAAATACGAAACGCGATATGTGATTGATCTGATACCCGGCTATCTTTCCAATCATATCCTTTAAACTATACAAATGGCTTTGCCCGTTGGGATAAAATGAACTAATGAACCAATGAAACCATTGTGAACTTCTTAAGCATTACGTTTCACTGTTCAGACAGGTACGGGTGCAACAGGTCGTAACTCACGCTATACTAGTCCTCTCCGCATACGCAAAAACCATTCCGTTCCCAAGAACCCAACCGCAAGAATCAGAACTATCGGGTTATCCCATAACTCACGTTCTTGAACCGCAAAAACAGACTCCTGAACCGGTTTGATCCTCTTCGGTAATGACGTAATATCGGCAATTGGGGTGTAATGCCCTCCGGTTTTGGCTGCGAGTTGTTTGAGCAAATCTTCGTTGAGTTGTGGATTCTCAAACTCCGCTAACGGTGATTCAACAAAGATTTCTGTTGAGTCTTCACCGAGCGAGACAGAGCGATCTACACCTGAAACACGAACGTGGTACGCTCCTTTCTGATTTGCACGGAACTGGGCACGATAGGTGCCAAGGCTCTGTGAATTTACACTAGTTCGGACTTGAAAATGCTTTCCGTCCGGCGGTGTCACTTCGATTTTAAGCTCCGCAGCGACCAACGGCTGATAACTTTCATTGTATGCATAGGCGATGATTTGGACTTCATCGCCAACTGAGTAGGTTGTCAAATTTGTCGTGACATTGATCTGTTTGGTATCCGTCCGTGTTGCCATCCAGCGAATCGTCTGCCCCCAAAAGCGAGGATAAGTATCATCCGCATCTTTGAAATTCCATACACCAAATCCCCAATTCCATAGCCCTTCAGCCGAGATTAGGAGGCTTTTTCCCAATCCTGAACGTTGAAAAACGATAATTGGCAGCGTCGTTTGATCTCTATCTGAGTGATACTCGGCGAGTGTTGTTGCCCCACCCTTGAGTCGAAACCCTCCCAACCGACGCGATAGCGGCGGCAAATCACGCCATAAGGCTTCGACCTTTGCTTGCGTATCTCCTAAACGGGTGATTGGATGGTACATACCTTGTTGCGTTAATTGAAGACTAAAATCCTCATCCCGCACGTAGCAACCGTTGGCGGGGATGACAATCGGCAGAAGCGAGGCGAGCTTGCTCTTCCTGAAACCGTCGCGACCGAGTGAATTGCGGCCACCGAGAAATATAACTGCTTTCCCCGCTTTTTCAACAAAATCGACGATTGCCGTGTGCTGTTGTGGAGTTAGCGTGCTTGAGCGAAGATCTCCGATGATAAGTACATCGTAAAATAGTAAGTCATCAAGCGTTTTCGGAAATTGGGGGATACGGGATCGCTGTGTAGTCTGCGGATAGTACCGATCGTAACGGGCTAACAGCGTTCCACGAAGTTGATTCGGTGATTTGCTCGATAGGATAACACAGGTCGAATCAATGTTTGGATCGCGTTCAAGTGCCCGCTTGAGGAAAGCATATTCCCAGCCCGGCTGTCCTTCGATGTAAAGCAGGTGTAACTTTGTTTTAACCACCTTCAGTGGAAACGCTCGCGTATTGTTTTCGGTGGTTAGCTCACCTTCAAGCACGGGAACGGAAACCACGTATTGGAAAATACCCTCCTCCTGAGGATTCAGAGTAAACTCAATCGTTTGCATCGATTCAGCCGTTAGTGTGATTGGCACCGCATCCACAACCTGATTATCCATCATGAGTGAAACACGGGTTTGACTCCCTGAATAGCCTGTGTGATCTACGGTGACTCGAATCGGCACATCGTGCTCTGTGTAGGCGACAGGACTGACTTCAACTCTGGAGAGTTTGAGGTCTCTTGGTGGTTCAGGATCGCCAACACCGACCGCATAGATAGGAATCTGTGTTTCCGTCACCCGCTCAACCACGGTGGTTGAGGCGTTGTGTGCCCCATCGGTGAGCAGGACTGCCCCCGCAAGCAGTTGACCACGCCACTCCTTGGAAGCATCATCAATTGAGGTGGCAATATCGGTTAATCCGCCCACTGGATCAAGCGAATCAATCTCACTGGAAATCTGGTGAGGTTGTTTATCAAAACGGTACAGATGAACATCAAATCGGTCGGTTAGGGTTGGGAGAAAGGAGCTGGCTGGATCAAATAAGATACGGTTCACAAGGTCTAGTCGTGTTGAAGATTGTCCCTCTAGTTCTACATCTTCAAGACGCATGCTTTGAGAGGTATCCACGAGAACCAGCAAATTTGTTGGTGGGGTGATATCTTTTCGCTCGATCAGCACCGGCTCAAGCAGACAAATCAACAACACGAGCGCTGCTAAAATTCGTAAACCGATGAGAAGCACCCTAAACCTTTGACTCATTGGGCGATTCAAGCGGAGATACCCATACGCTGTAATACCAGTCATGATGACTAGTCCAAGCGCAACGGCCCACCATGGCCACAGGTAAGTAAATCGCATCAAATTTCCTTCTTCATTTCCAATTGTTTGATGAATTATACCCCATACTAGAAACACCGTCAACTGAAATACTGGAGCGGATCGTGGCACAACAGGATTCCAATCTATCGCTACTTCCACTAACCAACCTTCAAAATTTTAGTTTTAGGGGTTGACAAGGAAATCTTTCTTCTGTAGAATGAGCGTTGCCTCGCTCATTCTACTGCATGTGCACTTACTACTTAGGGTTAAACCGTTGTCTCGAACCACGCGAGTAAGGGGGTGGAGTCAATTCAATCATCACCCATATTAGATAGAATTTACGCGATAACGCTCAGTTTCAGAGGGGAAATGATTCCGGCAGAGATCGTCCTGAGTCCTGAAACACATCAAAAGATTGTGGAAGAATCGAACTTCCAGCATGGACTTGAGGCAAGAAAGGATCCGGTGTCTGCGCTTAAAGGGGCTTTCTCAATTCCAATCACGATTCGAGAAGAAGACACAGACATTATCGTTGTAAAAGGGTTATACCCAAACCCTTGCCCGGTTTGTGGACGGCGCATTCCGTTTCTGCGAGAGATGATTGAGCGTATTGAATCCCGCTCCATCAAACGTATCCGTTGTCCGTTGGGACACCGCTACGAGGGGGAAATCAAAGTATACTACCTGAACATCTTTCAGGAAAATCAATCGGAAGCCAAAGCAATCCAAGTATGCCCACAATGTGGGAGTGAAAATGTGCAGAACCTAAGCCAAACAGATATCTTCTGCCTCGATTGCGAATGGGATAACCTGAAATATATTCGCGATTCCTAGTGTGCATGTTAATGGGAGAGGACGACGAAAGAGCAATAGTGAGAAAAAGATGTGCCCCGATACGAAAATAAAAAAGCCATGCTGCCTATTATATAACAGCATGGCTTTTTCGTGCCCCGATAACGGATTTCGGAGACAGGTTTGTGTGGTTACCTTGTGGTGATTAATGGTGGTGGTGCCCATGCCCATGGTGGTGATGTCCATGATCTTCTGGCTCTTCCTCCACCTCTGTAATTAACGTCTCGGTTGTCAACAGCAGTCCTGCGACGCTCGCACCGTTCTGAATTGCAGATCGTACCACCTTCGTCGGATCAACGATTCCTTCCTCAAGCAGATCTCCGTACTCTCCGGTCGCAGCGTTCAAGCCGTAACTTCCCTCACTGTCTTTGACTTTTGCAGCCACGACGGATCCTTCCAAGCCTGCGTTTTCCGCAATGGTTCGGATAGGCGATTCTAGAACCCTTCGGACAATGTTCACGCCGGTTTCTTGGTCACCCTCAAGATGAAAGTCTTCAAGGGCAGAACCTGCTCTTAGCAGTGCGATACCACCACCTGTGACAATTCCCTCTTCAACAGCTGCGCGGGTTGCAGACAGGGCATCTTCAAATCGTGCCTTTCTTTCCTTCATTTCAACTTCTGTTGCGGCACCGACATTAACAACGGCAACACCACCGGCGAGTTTCGCAAGGCGCTCTTCTAACTTCTCCCGATCATAATCCGAAGTCGTTTCCTCGATCTGTTGTCGAATCTGTCCAATCCGTGCCTGAACATCCTCTGTAGCACCGGTTCCGCCAACGATCGTTGTGTTATCTTTGTCAACGATAACACGCCTTGCGCTTCCCAGCATACCGGCCACTACATTTTCCAAACGGATGCCGATGTCTTCTGAAATTACCTGACCACCGGTCAGAATACCAATATCTTCAAGCATCTCCTTGCGACGGTCTCCGAAACCGGGGGCTTTCACTGCAACAACCCTAAGTCCACCACGCAGTTTGTTCACAACCAACACCGCTAAAGCCTCTCCCTCAATGTCTTCAGCAATAATGAGCAGCGGACGCCCAAGTTGACCGACCTTTTCTAACACTGGAACTAGATCCGTAACTGTACTAATTTTCTCGGTGTTAATTAGGACGAGCGGATCCTCCAATTCAGCGATCATAGATTCGGGATCTGTCGCAAAATGGGGAGAGAGATAGCCTCGGTCAAATTGCATACCTTCAACAATATCGACCTCTGTTTCAGCGCTCTTACCATCTTCAATCGTAATTACGCCATCTTTTCCAACTTTGTCCATTGCATCGGCAACGGTCTGGCCAATGTCGCTGCGATTTGCGTTATCGTTGGCGGCAATTGATGCGACTTGTGCAATCTCGTCGCTTGTGTTGACCGATTTGCTCTGATTTTGCAGTTCTCCAACGATGAGTTCAGCGGCTTTGTCAATCCCGATTTTCAGCTGCATCGGATCGGCACCGGCGGCAACATTTTTGAGCCCTTCGTGAACGATTTCTTGCGCCAATACAGTTGCCGTGGTTGTACCATCTCCCACTGCATCATTGGTCTTGGTAGCGACAGATTTCAGTAATTGGGCACCCATATTCTCATAATGATCTGGGAGATCTATTTCTTTAGCCACCGTTACACCGTCACTGGTAATCACGGGTGCACCAAAGGATTTCTGGAGAACAACGTTCCTCCCCCGCGGACCCAACGTTACTTTCACGGCGTTGGCTAGCGCATCTGCTCCCTCCTTAAGGGCATTCCGTGCTTCTACATCAAAGATCAGCTGCTTTGCTGCCATAGTGTTCCTCCTTAAGTAGTGTACTGTAAACAATTTTAAGAGATAAGCGTACGTTTCGCTTTATCTTGAGACAGGATCTGTGCACTTTGTTGGCAAGAATCCAACCATAGGGCAGATTCTCAGTAATCCCACTAAAGACAGGTCCATAATATAACAACTTCAAAAAACCGGAACTTTTAGCACTCTCTCATGGTGAGTGCTAAAGACAGGCGAAATTATATCATTACTGTATCCCAAAGTCAACCTGAATCACAGTCAGATTCAGGTTTATCGCTTGCCTCAACTAGTAATCCGTGATAAAATGGCTCCGTTAAATTGCACATCACGGTGCATCAAGCCTTGCGTGTGCCACAGATTGGGCAGTTTCTGCTTAAAAGAGTTCATAAAATAAATCGAGAATCCTCCGACGCTGTCTCAATAGTAACTAATATATTGCCCCGATGGTCGTCAGAATTGAGGTGTTCATTCAATTTGGCGCAACCGAAAAAACGCAAAGCACCGAAAAATTTATCAAAAAAACCTTTAGGTCTAAAACCCAAGTATTCATACTTGGTATACAGATTGCTTTAGCAAGTTTAATCT
>JAGWBT010000076.1:5437-18845 GCA_021295755.1 Candidatus Poribacteria bacterium | reverse complement strand
CTCAGAAAGTGATTGATAAAATTGGACAATCGTGATATATTTTTCATAATTTCCAAAGCCCAAACATAAGAATGTCGATTTTGGAAAATCGACCTACAGTAACGCAACCACAATGATTGCCATAAACGTAGGGGGGGTTCTTAATCTCGCCTGTCCCGATTTATCGGGGATCCATCGGGGCCTTGTGCTTGCCCAGAAGTGTCGAAGAACAAGGAACGAATTATCATGCCCGGATCAACGCTAGCAAATCCTTACTTGACTAACGAATTATCGCCGCCTCCCGCGAGGAGTTACCGTTACCGACAGTGGGTTGAACGGGGATATCAAACCCGCCTACGCCCAATCGACTCCGACAGTGAATTGGGCGTTTTGATCGGGCAGATGGGTTGGGTAGGAAGCCACGCTCATGGGCACGGCTATCTCTGGGCTTCGGCGGGCAATATGGGCGCCCTCTTGTCCGACGCGGTGGATGAAGCCTATCTACTCCCACGGGCTGAATCGCCCCGTTACGCTTTGCCCCCGGCAATTACCGTGAGAGGGTTAGCGGGCAGGCATGTCCTCTTAACAAAGTCCGGCTCACGGTTGGACATGATCGCTTTGGAACATCCGGCACTCAACTTGACAATCGTTGAAGTGGAAAATGATGGAGTGCATTATCGTATGCGTTTCGGTACGCCTTCGCTCTCTGCGCTCGACGAAAGTCAGACGAAACCTCCGAAACCGACGAGTGAGATGTTTCACTATATGCTAATTTTTGAACAACTCGAAGCAGATGGTTTCAGAGCGTTGGTACATCTACAACCGAAGTTCCTGAACTTAATCTCGCGCAGTGAACACGGGGAGGCATCACGATTTTATGACTTCCTGCGAGGGTATGAACCAGAAACCCCGATTATGTATGATAAATCCGGCGGAATCGGTTTTGTACAAGAACGAGCGCCGGGCATCCCTGAACTCTCTTACGAAAGCCTGCGTCTCTTTAAGGGCGAAGACCTCCCGCCAAATCAACGTCACGAAATGCGCCATATCATTTATTGGGTCGGACACGGCACATTTTCCCGCGGGGTTGATATTCTAGACGCCTACAGGCATTCCGAATATTTTGAGGCAGCGGCTCGAATGACGTGGGAAGCCAACCAGAATCGTATTAACGCACAGGCATATAGCGAAGAGATTGTGAACTGTATTCTGCGTGAGTTTCAGGCGAATCAAGAACCCGCCCAAGAACCTCCTCTTGAACAGGATAATTTGTATAATTATCCTTAATCCAGAAATTTGCAATCAGGCAGATGAGCGTAGCCCCGTTAGACCGTCAAATCTTCCGTGCGAAAGTATGCCCTTCCATAATCGCATGTTGGAGCGTACGGGGCGCAAAGGCATCGCCGACGACAAAGCACGTCACCTCGTCCGGGAACGACTGAGATAGCTCGTCGACCGCTTGCCCACCAAACGCATAGACCACAGCGTCGTAACCGTTCAGTTCACCCCTCGCCTCAGTCCAAGCGTTTTCCGTGATGAAGGTATCGTCCTCGATCGCGCGAACATGCAGGTGCGGATGGATAACGATTCCTTTTCCGAATAGACGTTGATATACCGGTGGGCGCGTTGTTGCGCCGAGCAGTGTGCAGATTGCTTCCATGCTTGTGATGATCTCCACAGACTTCCCTGCATCGAGCAGTAACTCCGCAGCACTGGGTCCTTGGAAGCCGTACTCCTCATCAATCACTGCTATACGCTCACCTGTCGGCATATCGCCGTTCAAGACAGACCACGCATCTATTGCGTTTTCAATCCCAGGGACATCCGGGGTTAATGGACGGGCACCGGTTGCCACGACCACGATATCGGGGGATTCACTCAAGATTGATTCGACGGTCGCCGCGCAGTTCAGTCGAATATCGACCCCAGCTTTTCGACATTGCTCCCCCATCCAGTCCGTTGCGCCTGAGAACTCTCCACGCAATGGGGCTTTGGCAGCAATCAATGTTTGACCGCCTAACTCGTCGCCTTTCTCCATCAACACGACCTCGTGCCCACGCCATCGTGCGATGCGGGCAGCTTCTAGCCCGGCGGGACCACCGCCGACGACCACCACTTTGCAGGATTGCGCCGCCGGTGTGAGTTCGCCCAACTCGGTCTCCCTACCTATCGTGGCGTTCTGTACGCACGTTACACCACGTCCGGTATAGATACGATCGATGCACCCTTCGTTGTAACCTCGACACAACCGGATGTCATCTAACTGCCCCGCCATCGCCTTTTGAGGAACTTGTGGATCAGCGATTATCGCACGGGTCATGATGACCAGATCCGCCTGCTCGTTTGCGACAATCTGCTCTGCTTCCATCGGATGTGTCACCCGCCCCGCTGTTATGACCGGCACGGATACTACACTCTTAATCGACGCTGCCAACGGCGCATATGTCGCATGTGAGAAGGTCATGTCCGGCACCGCTTGCGCCTCACCGACAAAGGTTTCGGCGGTCGCCCCGATGACGCTAAAGTAATCGAGGATTCCCAGCGAATCTAGTTTTCCGACAATCTCTTGCATCATTGCATTGTTGAGACCACCCTTGGTGAAATCATCGCCTGTGATACGAATACCGATGATGAAATTATCGCCACACCGCTCACGGATGGCCTCAAGGACCCGTATCCCGAAACGTAAACGATTGGGGAGTGATCCACCATACTCGTCGGTGCGTTGGTTCGCGTTCTGCGTCCAGAACTGATCGATTAGATGACAGTGGCTCGCGTTTACTTCGCAGCCGTCAAAGTCTCCCTGCTTCAATCGCCACGCCGCATCCGAAAACGCTTGGACGAACTCGGTTATCGTTTCCTCATCGAGTGTGTGCGGTGTTTCACGGTGGTTCGGTTCGCGGACAGGAGAGGGACCATACATCCGATGCAGCCGGTCCACACTCCGTCCTCGCCGCCCGCGATGTGTAATCTGTGAAATGACCGGGACGTTGTAGGCGTGCATTGTATCGGCAAACTCAGCGAGGTATGGAATCACCCGGTCCTCGAACAACTCCACACCGTTCCAATCCTGCGCCGGCGAAGTTGGGTGCACCCCTGCCGATCCGAAACACATCAGTAATCCCACCCCGCCCTTTGCCTTTTCCTCGTAGTAACGTCGTGCCTTTTCCTTTGGTATCCCATCTTCCGCCAGCGCATCCGCATGTGCCGATGTGACGATACGGTTCTTGACCGTGGCATGGCGGAGCTGCAGGGGTGTGAACAGATGCTTAAATTCCGGTGCAGCCATGATGATTTCTCCCTATCGCAAAGAAATTAAAAAGTTAGTTCATGTGGTAAAGTACAGTGCAAAGGATTAAAGTATCCGCGAATTAACGCGAATCTACACAAATAAAAAAGAGGCTAATGTAAAAAGAAGGTGCACAGCATGAAAAGAAACCGAGTTTTCAAGAAAAAACTCGGTTTCTATCGCACGATTTCTTTACACAAGCGAAAAAGTTAATCCTTATTGCACCAAACGCTCGGAGAACAAAGCTGTCTTGATTAATTCCTGATTTTCAGAGGTTCTCCGGCTGCCGCCGTTTCCAATTAAACTCGGTCTCACTCATGGGGTCATCGGGATTCGCTTGCCAGACCTCCGGCTCGTCATACTTGCCCAATGCTCGCGCCATCTCG
Organism: Candidatus Poribacteria bacterium; assembly: GCA_021295755.1. Lineage (NCBI taxonomy): Bacteria > Candidatus Poribacteria > Candidatus Poribacteria bacterium. The sequence continues at coordinate 15,191 of JAGWBT010000076.1, read as the reverse complement.
CGGACATGGCTGGCACCGCTGCCACAGCAACTCCCGATATAGTTTACGCCCATGTTCTTCGCTTTGGACGCGAACGCCTCCATCTCGTAGCGGGTGAGTTGGGTCGGGTCAAGGCGGTCCGGGAAGGCTGGTGTTCCCGTGAACCACGGCACCTCATCGGAGCATCGGAAGGCTACGGGCTGTGCTGCGAGGTAGGCACCGGTGGCGTTGCGCATATCTTCAATGAGGGGATACATCCGTTCGGGATCCCTCATGCAGTTGATGCCTACAATGTCCGCCCCGGCGTCGCCCAGACGCTTTGCACATTCACCCACCGCTACGTCGTCATCGGTTTGATTGCTGCCGCGAAACGCTAAGGTAATCATCGTGGGAAGATCCGTCTTTGCTTTAATCCGTTCAAGGCACAGCAACGCCTCGCCGAAATACCAGAACGTTTCCCCTATGAAGAAGTCTACTCCTTCTTGGGCATCAATCTGTTCATCAAACATGCTCGTAACCAGCGCCTGTGATGATGGATTGTCCGCTTCCCATTTCCACGTTGCGCTCAGATCTCCCGCCACGAGTGCCTGATCACCGGCGACCTCTTTGACAATGCGGGTCGCGGCTTGGTTAATTTCAAACGTTCTGTCCGCATAGCCGACCGTTTCCAGCTTTTCGCGGCTGCCGTAGAACGCCATCACCTGTAGGACATCTGCGCCTGCCATGAGAAACTCGCGGTGCATTTCCCGAATTGCGTCGGGATGGGTAACGGCTAATTCCGGGGTGAATGCGCCTGCGACGACGTAGCCGCGTCTCTCCAATTCAACGATGTAGCCGCCGTCACCGAGCACGATGCCGTCAGCCAATTGCTCTAAAATTCCTTTTGCCATGTAATCCTCCTTAGCACATGTCGCCCCGCTGGGGCTTGGGGTGTGTAGGGATTCACTGCTGCTATAAACATGTCGCCCCGCTGAGGCTAAATGTATGCCGTCCTAAATTATATTGACAAATTTTTTAGGGCGTGTTGATTTATTTGCAGTTGTCCGTAAGCGTAGAGACGAGGCTTCTTCGCCCATTGCCCAATGCGGGGTAGGAGCCCCGTACCATTTACGCATTATTTTCTTGTGCTGCAATTAATGGGTTTTGACCAGACGATAGCGGCAGCTCTACAGTCTGCTCCTCGACAATCGACTGGTAAGCCGCCATCTGCGTTTCGACAGCGATGAGCGCGGTTTCGATGTTGCTTGTAGGAGGCGTGCCGTTCTCGATCGCACCAATCAATTGCTCCACTGAACCGACAACCGTTGCACCTTCGATAAACTGCTCGTAATCTTGGGAGACATGGTTGATTGTGACGACCTGCGCGCTGGCGTCGATAAACATCGTCTGCCCCTCAAAGTTGATGGTCATCGCATTGCTGTGACGACGGTCTTTGACCAACTGTTGTTTACCCACTTCAAGAAAAGCGAAAAAATCACCATAGTCAAGGACAATCTGTCCGAAGTTTTCAACGTCGGCTTCTGCGTAAACCTCCCAGAATTTTCGCCACTTTGCGGTGACGGTTTTTGGCAGACCAAACAGCGAAACAGCGTAGTCGATGGCGTAGCAGCCCATGTTGGTCATCTCTCCACCGCCGGATTTCTGGGGAGGGTCAAGCCGTTCGGGCCATGCGGACGCTAAATCAAAATCAGTTGGAAAATTCATCCCGAACAGGTGATGATAGCCCATTACCCTGCCGTGCACTCCCGCCTGTACCTCTTCTAACAGCCTCGCGTAGACCGGTATAAAACGCACCATCGGGATATCGTGCACGAAATGGACGTTATGCGTTCTGACTGCCTTAGCGATGCGGCGGGCACTGTCCAAACTTTCACAGAGCGGTTTGTTGAGGAAAATGTGTTTACCCGCAGCGGCTGCGCGTTCAACCATCTCCGCCTTGTCACAGGGATCACAGGTCACGGCAACGAAATCCACCTCCGGGTGGTTGATGACCGCTTCGTATGAACTTGACAGAGGTTCACCGAAGACCCTCCGCAGCTCTTCAGCACGACGCGGATTTGCTTCGTATGCGGCGATAACACGGGTATCGGATCTGCTCTTGAACATGTTGCAGATGCCCGCGCCGTGTGTGCAACAGTTACCGAGCACCCCTACGTTATACGACTTCATTTGCCCTCTTCCCTTCGAGACGGAGTGTGCCTACTACTTTGGTTACGGCATACGGAGTATGCCTATACTTTATTCAAAAAGCCGCTTGAATTCTGGCAGGCATTCCCAAAATCCATCTTCAAACGTCCCGTTATCCGGTCGATAGACGCTTTCGAGAGAGATGCTCCCTTGATAGTTGTCGCGCACGAGCGCGTTGGCGATACCTTCAAGGTATGGGGCGACATTTCCCTCGCCTAGCCGGCAGAAGCGAACCGTTGCGCGTGAGATGTCAGCTTGGCAATCTTTGAGATGGATATGACCTATGTAATCTTTAATCTGTTCGTAGGCGTCCGGATAGGGAACTTCCGTACAGTACATGCTGTTGGGGATATCCCAGAGGATTTTCAGATGCTCGCTTCCGAGATCGTCAATCAGCTTTTTTGCCAGAACACCCGATGTTATCATCGCATTGTTCCCGGTTTCAACCACGAGGGTCACACCTTCCACTTCGGCTAACTTTACCGGAGCTTCCATGAGTTTTAGTAGCTTATCCCAAGCACCTGTGCTGGCAATCCACTCCTCCGCACCATTCGCACCGAAGATAATCATCTCTTTTCTGTAACTCATAATTCTCACCAAATTGGTTCCCAACGCTTGGGCAATGCGGATACACCGTTGAAGCCCCGCTATATGTTCTTGATAGATGGCATCCGCCGGCTCAATCTCCATCACGGGCAGCCCGGCGAAATTGTGTCGTGAAACACAGGAAACTTCTACCTGATATTGTGCAACCAAATCTTTTATCTTTTGGATCTCTTCTGGCGTTTGGTCTCCGATCTCCTTATCCCAAAGGAACTGGAGTTCCGCATATTTGAGTCCTGCTTTATTCATCGCCTTCAATGCGTGCTCAAGGTCCCTGCTGATACCGTTTGTAATGACACCGAGTTTCATCCTTGCCTGCCTCTCTAACCACCTGTATTTTTCGGTATAAGTCATAGTTGAATCTTATCTAGAAATCAGGTAAAATACTTGAGGATTTTAGTATAACAAAGCCTTAAAGTCAAGGATCGAATTTCGTATCAGGACTTACGCACTTCGATTGTAGTTGCCCGATTCATCGGGCGTTGGGAACGGTGTCCTGCGGCGATGAATCGCCGAACTACAGGGCTTTAACCGTTTAGCTGCGTAAGTCCTACGTATTTCATATATGCCTCATTTTTCCGAGTCTATTACCTCCCTGTGTAAGTCACGGCTGCATACATAGTACCCAGTCCGGCGTTCTCGTACTGTAGAGGCGACAATTGAAAGATACCTCTGACACCCCAAAAAGCGGCTTAACGCTCAAGTCCCTCCTGACCACGCTGCTGCTCACTCCAATCAATGTAGCTTGGGTTATCCAGCTAGAAGTCGTTCGTCACACCTGCCCAACGATTATCCATCCATTCGCAAATATCATATTTATCTTCTTTTGGCTAATCCTGATTCAATACATACTCCGCAAAATTTCCCCCATACTCGACCTCTCCCAGCAGGAGTTATTGACTACCTATGTCATGCTGTGTGTCGTTTCCTGCCTCTGCTCGTACGACTGCATAGAAGTCTTGATTCCACTGATGGGACATCCGTTTCAGTTCGCAACAATCGAAAATGAGTGGCAACAACTGTTTTTCAAGCAGCTCCCTCAATGGCTCACCGTCTCCGACGAAAAAGCACTGACGGCTTACTACGAAGGCAATTCAAGTCTCTACAACAGGCACAATTTTAACGCATGGCTCCTCCCTGCCCTCGCGTGGATTCTTTTCATCTTGGTGATGATGATTGTGATGGTGTGCATCAACACGCTGTTGCGGGTGCAGTGGGCGGAACGTGAACGTCTAACTTACCCAATCATTCAACTCCCACTCGAAATGGCCCATCCACAATCGCGGTTCTTCAAAAATAAACTGATGTGGCTAGGGTTCGGCATCATCTCAGTGATTGTGACGGTGAACATTCTAAACTCACTCTACCCTTCCGTTCCCTATATCCCCATCAAACGTCAGGACATCCATAAATATTTTACCCATCGCCCTTGGAACGCGATGGGCGGGGTACGCATCTCTTTCTATCCTTTCGTCATCGGGATCAGCTTCCTCATCCCGCTCGAACTTCTGTTTTCATGCTGGGCGTTCTTCTGGATTTACAAGATCGAGCTGATGGTCGGTGGTATCACAGGTTGGCGCAATCTCCCACGCTTCCCTTATGCCAGTGAACAGGCATTCGGTGCATATATAGCTATCTTAGTCTTTGTACTCTGGAGAGGAAGGTTGCATTTCAAAGGGTTAGTGCGTCATCTGCTGGGATCACGTGGATCTGCGTCGCAATTGGATGACTCCTGCGAACCGATGCCGTATCGCCTTGCCGTGGGAGGCATCGTCATCGGTATGATCTTCTTGACGATCTTCTCCTACAAAGCGGGGATGTCATTGTGGGTGATCCCCATTTTTTTCGGAACCTATTTCTTACTAGGGATAATGGTTGCAAGGGTCCGTGCCGAACTAGGCTTTATGGTTCACGACATGATCGGCATCACACCACACACCATGATTATTAACGGTTTTGGGACCCGTCGCCTCGGTAAGGGTACGCTAACTATCTTTGCGCTGTATCACTTTTTCACCCGCACCAATTGGGCAAATCCGATGCCAGAACCCCTCGAAGCTTTCAAGATATCGTCCCTGCGGAATATTAATCCTCGTAATATGGCGGTTGCCATTCTGCTCGCAACGGTCATCGGATCGGCGGTTACTTTCTGGCTCCTGTTGGACATCTACCATCGACACGGCGCAGCATCCGGTTACTTCTGGCCCAGCACATTGGGATTCGGGCGTCACGCTTACGGTGTGCTTGAGAATTGGCTGAGTTTTCCCCAAGGGTACGATGGGCCCGCACTTGCTTTCACGGGCGGTGGACTTGGGGTGGCGGGGCTGTTGATGTTTTTGCGGGCGCGCTTTCTGTGGTGGTCACTCCACCCACTTGGCTACGCGATGGCAAATAGCTGGGGGATGTACAATCTGTGGTGCTGTCTCTTTGTCGTTTGGGTTGCCAAACTGATTATCCTACGCTATGGAGGTTTACGTGCGTATCAACGCGCGATTCCATTCTTTTTGGGCGTGGCGTTGGGCGACTGTATAGTTGGCAGCATCGGGAGTATTTTAAGCATTCTTCTCAACACGGATGTGTATGAATTTTTCCCGTAAGCGATTCAGCAAGGGAAAAAAGTATTTTGGGCAGGCACAAGACCTGCCCCTACATTTATGATAGGTTTTAGAATTAATTAGACACTGCCAATCGGCGAGGTTAGGAAACCGCACCGCATAGGCGCAGTTGGAAACAGCACCTACCAAACACGGGGAGCAAAAGTGTCGATTTATTTTTATGATTCACTATAGTTGATTCTCCAAAATCGGCATTTGGGTGTCGAGATATGAATCTCGACCTAATTTGAACAGCAAAGGACATTCTAATCCTCATCCCACCGCAACGTGACACACATCGTCTCATCGAGCCGTTCATAGAGCAACCTAAAGGCTTCGACCGCCTCCGTTCTTCCGTCGAGTCGATGCGTTATCATCTCTTGGGGTCGAACCTGCCCGCCTAGCAGCAGTCCAAGTGCCACCTTTGACGCTTCAACCCGCCGGTAGGGGAGGTGTGCAGCGCCGAGGATCTTTTTATTCATCACCTTGTGGACATCAAGCTGGAGGGGCTCTTTGTGATAGAGGCCAATCAGAAAAATCGTGCCACCCCTCCGTGCCATGTCTTGGGCTTGAGAAAAGGCTAACACCCCAGCGGGTCCCCCGACCGCTTCGATGACGACATCCGCTCCAGCCCCGTCCGTTAGCCGTCTGATAGCCTCGACAGGGTCTTCCTCATTGAAGTTAATGACTTCGTCGGCTCCCAGTTTCCTTGCGATTTCGCAGCGCACGGGAATCCCTTCAACAACGATAATCCTTTGCGGACCCATCATCCGCATGACCTGCATACAGAGGTTGCCGATGAGTCCGCCGCCGAGGATGACAAGGGTATCGCCCGGTTTGATGCCTGAAGCCCAAGACCACATGACGGCACTGGTCGTAAGGGGCCAAAAGGTTGCGTCCTCAAACGTCAATTCGTCGGGTAGGTGTCGAACACCCGCACCCGGTTCGGCGTCAGCAACGACATACTCAGCGTGTGGGGCGCTCGCCATGACTCTGTCCCCCGGTGAGACTCCTATGACCTCTGCACCTACCGCTTCAACGACACCTGCGGCGGAGTAGCCCATGGAGCTGTGGGCTACAATACCCTCATTGGTGTACCGACCACCGATCTCGGAACCGCGACTGATAAGCGTAACTTTGTTGCGGACAAGTACCTGCTGCGATCCCACGGAAGGGATTGGCGCCTCCTCAAGTACAAAATTGAATTGTCCTTCGTGTTTCATCAAACGTTTCATTGTTTGTCGCTCCCCTTAGTGTTTAGAATTCTTTAGGAGGAACCGGGCCACCGCGGAATCGGGGGCCATGGGGCTGAATGGATTAACTGTTTTTCCCACAGGCTCACCCATTATTGGCCGTGTTTATAATCTCACTCAAACACCAACACCGTCCGTGCGACCTTCCCTTGGTTCATATCGTCAAAGGCTTCGTTGAGCTCGTCCAATGGACGGTAGCGCGAGATGAGTTCGTCGAGCTTGATCTTCCCTTGGTTGTATAGATCGAGGATCCAGAGAAAGTCAACACGCGCACGGGCAGCCCCGTGGAAAGCACCCATCAGCGTCCGGTCATACAGCAGATGCGACCCATCAACCGAAATTTCCCCGCCTGTTGGCTGCACCCCAACCATTACGGCAGTTCCGGTGGTACGGACCGAGTCGATCGCCTGTCGCACCAGTGCCGGGAATCCAACCACCTCAAAGGCGTAATCGGCTCCCCCGCCGGTGATCTCCTTGATCCGCTGGACGGGATCTTCTTTGGAAGCGTTGACGAAATGCGTGGCACCCATCTGCTCCGCCAACTCTAATTTATATGGGAACCTGTCAACCGCAATGATTTTGCCTGCCGAAGCGAGGACACCACCTTGGATCGCGTTTAGTCCCACACCGCCACAACCCCACACCGCCATCGAGGCACCGGCTTCGACCTTCGCGCGATTCACAACGGCACCGATGCCGGTGATGACCGCACAACTGATGAGACACGTTTGTTCCAACGGTGTGTCGTCCGGAACTTTGACACAGGCATCGACATGAGCAATGGTCTGTTCAGTAAAGGTTGGTCTGATGTGGTGAATCGGTTCGCCGTTTTTTGTCATGCGGCTTACGAACCCAGGGATATGTGTCTCACACAACGCAGGGCTGCCGTTGCTACAGTTACGGCAGTAACCGCACATAGCGTCAAGGGAAAGGATAATCTTGTCCCCGGGCGCAACACTCGTCACACCGGGACCGACCTCTTGGACGATGCCCGCGCCTTCGTGTCCCATGACCCACGGGGTCGGCTCACGCTTGACATGACCATCCACGTAGTGGTAGTCGCTGTGGCAAACACCCGCGCCAACGATGTCAAGCAACACTTCACCCGCTTGCGGGGGTTGGATTTCGAGTTCTTCAATAGATACCGGAACGTTGGGTTGGTAAAAGACTGCTGCTTTCATGATTGCCTCCAGTTTTCTTATAAGGTATGGTCAGACGATCATCTGTTTTGAGGCGGCTTTCGCTATTGGCGTGATTCGGTCATTGCGGTAAATCCAAACATCCGCCCGGAGATTCATTCCACCACCCGAACTCAATATGCCAATAGTATAGCAAGGGATATAAAAAAGTGCTACCCCATTGTTGAAGACAATTCCACTCTACCTCGACACTAACGTTGTCTAGGACCATTTAATTCTCTGAGCGGGGCAAGATGCCCCGCCTACGGTGTAGGGCGAAAGTTTCTGTCTACCTGCCAAAATCGGTCAAAAAGCGGAACACTAAATAACCCCATGAGGTTGTTTCTTTTGCGTGGACACCAATGATGAAAATCAGTAGAATAGGTCAAACGACCGTAGAGACAAAAACACCCACTCGACAAACGGAGGAAGAGTCCATGACAAAGGAAATAAAAGATTTCGCGCAAGGCGAGAGTGCCGCCATCGTCAGAGACATATCAGCACAGGGCGACTGGGTGCCGCTCATCGATTGGTCGTCCACCTTTCCCGGTAATCGCGGGGTCAATCGGGCAGGACGATATGAACTGTACGATGCGCCCGTTGGTGTGCACATCACGATTGAGGAGGCGCGGAAAGCGGGACCAATATTTGCAGCAGATCAGGAGTGGGACGGACTCGGTGAGTTGGTGCCGCTCTGTGTGTGGCAGGATGAGGACAAGTACCATCTGCTCTATAGCTCGCACCCGCGTGTGACGGCTAACCCGGGACTCGGAGGTGGGCATCACCTCTGCTACGCAGTAAGCGAGGATGGCTACAACTGGACGCGCCCGCATCTGGGTCAAGTCGAGTGGGAGGGATCGACCGCCAACAACATCATTGCGAACGGACCGACCGGGACGCCGTTTGAAGATCCGCAAGCACCGCCCGAAGAACGGTTCAAAGCCATCGGTCAGGTTGGTGCCAATTTCGATCCTGACACCGAGGAAAGGCTCGATCCGCAGGAGGCATACAACCGATGGCGCAGGCAGGAGTATGAGGGTGCCGCTTATAAGGGCCCACGTATGACCTCTCGCCACTGGGTAGAGGGCTGGACTTCGCCGGACGGTATTCACTGGACGAGCGTCGGCAAGTTAGGCGACATGAGTTCGGATGGCGGCAGTGCAGCCCAATACGATCCGGAGACGCAAAGCTACTTCGCGTATATCAGGGTTGGAGGGATGGGACGACGGGCGACCGGGTTGACTCGCACTAAGGATTTCTGGCATTGGCCTCATGCGGAACTGTGTCTCTTTCCGGATCCGCAGGACCCACCGGATGTGTCGTTTTACGGTTGCAGCTACTTCCGCTATCCGACTGACAAAAACCTGCACGGCGCATTTGTAGAGATCTACCATCAGGTGACCGATCACAACGACGCACAGATTGCTTTTACCCGTGACATGACGCATTGGTATCGCCCGGAACGCCGTGCGATCATCCCATGCGGTGCACTCGGCACCCCCGACTCAGGTGGTGCGAGACCGTGGGGCGGCCTTTTTGAGCTGCCCGATGGTTACTGGGCGACGATGTATCGCGGACACACATCGCTTCACAATTACCGGGAGAGCGAGCCAGTTATTGAACGCGAACCGGGTGCCCTAATGCTCGCCCGTTGGTTGCCGCATCGCTTCTGCGGCATCGAGGCAGAAGTGGAAGGGCGGTTCACCATTCCGAGCGTCAAGCGCCGTAACAACGAGTTGCGGCTCAACTACCGGTGCCAAAACGGCGGCCATATCGCTTGCGAGTTGATTCGGGGGGTGCCTTCGCGAATCCATCCCGACGCAGATCCGATCACCGGATATTCTTTCGCGGAGAGCGATCTGCTCACCGGCGATGAACTGAGTCGGGCAGTCACATGGAGAGGTAAGAGCGATATATCGGATATCGGTGGGAGCCTCGCGATACGGCTGCGTATGTTTCA
>JAGWBT010000076.1:0-5117 GCA_021295755.1 Candidatus Poribacteria bacterium | reverse complement strand
GAAGAGCTACCGCGCTTGGAGCAATGCCATACGGCGGTGTCAAAGATGACCGCTGATCCCGGTGGAACCACGACCTCCACCTGCCCATCCCATTTTTCCCCAACATCGCCTTTTGCTTCAACCGAATCATTGAGACCACGTGGTAGAACAATTAGGGGACCAATGTGGGAACCGGATCCGTCCACATAGATATTACAGAGCACCCGCTCCGGATTCTCCCATCTCCCATGCGTAGTGGACATGCCAGTGTGTGAGGGTTTCCTCGACGAGCGCGTTGTTAAAAACAGCGGCACCACTGTGTGCAAGACGAACATCATCCTGAAAAACCTCCGCCATAGCGTCTACGACAACCGGCTTTGCGAAGAAAGGTGCCATCTTCGGTCCCCACTCCAAGAGCGGGTGAAAGCTGATTTTGGGCTGCTCGGACGAAAAGCCGTTCTTGTCGTCACACAGTTGCTTGAAAATAGCGTGCATCTGGTCGCGTTCACGATCATCGTAGACCGATTCAAGCACACAATAGCCGTGCTCGATGACCTCACGTGCTTTTGATTTTAGATCAAACATTGTGAACACCTCCCGATTTTAGATTTGATATAGAAGCATAGCACGACAATGCAGCTGCGTCAATCACGACTTGCTCTGAATCTCCCGATTTCGTTGTATTGTTCCGGGTAGGGAACAACGATCGTTGTTCCCTACGAACCCAGCACTAGCACCGATTGCAACACCGGGGCGGAGTGATATGTGGAGGTGAATCCACGTTCTTACTTGAGAATTACCATCTTCCGTGTGGCGGAATAGTCGCCTGCGGACAGGTGATAGAAGTACACGCCGCTCGCTCTGCCATCCCAGTAGATTGCCTTCGAGCGATTTTCGTAGACTGCCGCAATCTGATGTCCAACATCAAGCGTGCGGACAATCTGACCGCTACTGTCATAGATGGTCAATGTCACGAAAGCATCCTCCGCCAACTGATACGGTATCCATGTCTCTGGGTTGAACGGATTTGGGTAGTTTGCTAACAGTTCTGTCTCCGTTGGGGTCAGGGATACCAAGAGTTGTTTAAGTATCAGAAATCCGCGTTTCATGATGGGCTCCTTAGCCTCAAGTGAGCTCGCGTCGGTTAGCCAACCCTGAACCTCTACCGCCGTGAGTGTCTCAGGTACTTGTGAAGATGCTAATGGTGCGGCTGCCGTATACCCAAACATGCCCGCCACCAAGACCAAATCCTGAATACTGACAACCCCATCCCCATTGACATCCGCCGTCAGGTCGGAAACCTCATTCTCTAAGATGTAACCAACAAAGATTAGGTCCAGGAGGTTCACAACACCGTCGCTGTTGACATCCGCTGTAATCGGTGGAGATTCAGTATCGGAGACAGCGTTCAAGATGACTAGCCCCTGAATGCCGGTGGCAGACACCTCGACGGTGTTTGTTCCCAGATTCGGTCCCAACGTGAGCGTGCTCTCCGCCCTGCCATGGGCATCAGTTGTTGTGCTTGTTACACTGAGCGTACCACCACCCACGGTGACGGCAAACCCCACTGAAATCCCTACGAGCACAGAACCGTTCTCATCCAGTGCTTCAACAATAAATGGCTGCGGCAACGGTGTGGAGGGTGCCCCTTTCTGGTTATCGCCTGAGATTTTCAACAGGGCAGGATGCGCTCGGTTGTCAAAAAATACTGAAACCCCTCTGATTTGGAGCGTTGGGAGGTGCTTATGGATGGATAGATAACTCAGGGGGTTTCGGGTAACATAAACCTCGTATCCACTCCCCAATCCTGTATTTGCTGCTAAGGGTGAGAGATCCGAAATCGAGTTGCTATCAAGATACAGGTATGTCAAACTAGTTAAGCCCGACAACGCCGAGATGTCCGATACGTTGTTGTTGTTAAGAGATAAAGCTGTCAAATTGGTTAAACCTGCCACTGCTGAGATGTCCGAAATCGAGTTGTCATCAAGAACCAGGTATGTCAAACTGGTTAAGCCTGCAAACGTCGAGATGTCTGAGATGCTATTGTCCTCAAGATACAGGTATTTCAAGCTAGTTAAGCCCAACAACGCCGAGATGTTCGATACGTTGTTGTTGCTAAGAGATAAAGCTGTCAAACTGGTTAAGCCTGCAAACGTCGAGATGTCTGAGATGTTGTTGTCATCAAGATGCAGCGACCTTAGTTCGGTTAAACCCGTTAAAGGCGAGAAATCCGACACTGAGTTACTGTTAATCAAACGATTCTCTGCCTCCACATACTCCTCACTAAGATCCAGTGTTCTCAGGTTGGTTGCACCTTCAAGCCCGGTCAAATCGCTTATGTTCGCGTTTCTTGCTTCAAGGTAGGTCAAATTTGCTAGGTGTTCCCGGCCAATGGGGGTATTTGGTGGCAGCCCGATCGCTTCTGCAATCGCAGCACGGAGGTTGGGGTCAGGGATGTCAATTTCACCTGTCACCTCAAGACGAGCTCCCATTAACCCAGACATATCCCACAGGTCGACCATGTTCCCTTCTCTCCCGGAGGCAAGGATTGTGTCATCGCTTGAAAATGACACAGAAATCACCGAATATCCAGACCCCAGAGTGGCGAAATTAACTTGCGTCGAGATGGCCCATAACTTGATCGTCTCGTCCCACGACCCGGTAGCGAGGGTACTCCCATCGCTTGAAAATGCCATAGAACTGACCCCAGATCTATGCCCCTCAAGGGTAGCGATATCCTGTTGCATCTCCACATCCCATAGCTTGACTGTACCATCCAACGACCCGGTAGCGAGGAGAGTCGCATCAACCGGTGAAAATACCACAGCATTGATCCCAGCCGTGTGATTCTCAAAAGTGGCGATATTTCGTCGTGTCGCCACGTCCCACAGCTTGACGGTTCTATCCCCCGACCCGGAAGCGAGGATTGCCCCATCACTTGAAAACGACACAGAAGTGACCTCCTCCGTATGTCTAAAAGTCGCGATATCTTGTTCTGTCTCTACGTCCCACAACTTAACCGTCCCATCCAAAGACCCGGAAGCGAGGGTACTCCCATCGCTTGAAAATGCCACAGAACTGACCCCAGATCTATGTCCCTCAAGGGTAGCGATATTTTGTTGTGTCACCACATCCCACAACTTGACTGTATCATCCCACGACCCGGTAGCGAGAGTCACTCCATCGGACGAAAACACCACGGAAACCCTCTCAGACCTTACGGGAGCCTCCTCAGACCTTAGGGTAGCGATATTTCGTTGCGTCATCACGTCCCATAGTTTGACTGTACCATCCCGCGCCCCGGTAGCGAGAAGGGTCGTATCAACCGGTGAAAATACCACAACACGGAGTTCCTCCGTGTGAGTGTCAAAAGTGGTGATATAGTGTGGCGAAATTTCCACAAGCCCAAACGAGGCATAGCCTACATCCCCAGCCTTATCAACGGTATGGACAGAAATCGGATGTATAACAGGGTCAGAAAGATTCGTAAAGCCATTAGACGGAATAACACCGTCATAATCGAATAGAACGGTGGTATCCCTGTCGCCTCCCAATCCCCGACACGCCTTCACTTCATAAGATCCGGCAGCACCGTGTGGTTCTATTGTGGTAACGAATAGAATCAACTGGTGAAGCCCCTCTGAATCGTTGACCTTGAGTCGAACCGGGACACTCTGTGCACCTGCCGGATAGAGGAGTGGCGAGGCAAGTTCGATGGTAGGTCGCTCCCCCTCTTCAGTTGGGGTATTGAGATTGAAGTAGGGATGCACGGACAAATACTCAGCATGGCACGCGGATAACCGATCCCACCCTGGACCATACGACATTATATACGCACCATCGTGGAAATCGTGCTGCAGCCCGAAGGTGTGTCCCAGTTCATGTGCCGCCGCTCCGAAGCTAAATCCGCCCGGGACTAACGCAAATCCGCTATTTTTTCCCCACCTGCTTCCGACACCTCCTGCAATCTGACCGTCACCAAGACCAATCGCATTGATACTATTGTCGATGACGATAAGGTAAACGTTTGCCCCAAGATTAAACGCTAGGTTTCTCTCGCTGAGCACAGTATTAAGTGTATTATCAAGGTAGTGGCTATCGGGATGTCCCCCGTCCACCCGATGTACCATCGGCTCGCCTTGGGAGTCAGTTTCAATACGAAAGGTGAGCCTCCCGTAGCCGTGTGCTTCCATCTGCTCGGCATAGAAGTTCTGAACGGTGCGAATCTCATCTTTCATCTTCTGAACGACGTCTGGACGATAAGGCCGGTCGTTGGGAAGAAAGTAAATCATCCGGACTGTGCGCGGTTCGCCGACGTTCAAGTTTGCTGCAAAGGATTGGGCATAGCGACGGTCGGGGTATTGGCCCGCATATCGTTTGTCCGGTTGCTTTGAATCCCGATGAAATTGAGACGGATAATCAATAACACCGCAAAAATGTGTCCCGTTTCCCCCGGCTGGCTGGGTAGCGGCAACGGCAGGATTGAGTGTGCCGACGGTGAGATAAACTATTATCGCAGACAGGACGAAGTGCAGCAGCTCTTTTTTCATTAATTTGACCCGCTAATTAAGTTTGTTGACTTTGACAAATCTTAAAAGTATCCCAAATAGAGATTTCATCGTTAATCCACGGAATTGGTATAATTACCTAAATTGTTAGGCTCTGTTGACATTTTACAGCGGTTGTAGTGAACAACGATCGTTGTTCGCTACGATGGTTCCCACTGGTACATAGAAGCGCCTATATTTCGTAGGGAACGGAGAGCTCCGTTCCATTTGTCTTAAATCACTGGGGTAATGCGTCCGAAGGTCATCAAAATTGGCTCAATTTTCAAATGGCAACACGCCCTAGGTAGTTCATAGGTCGGGTTTCCATTCTACGCGACGATTGGCAGATTAGGAAATCTGCCAGCAAGTTAGTAGATCTGTACACTAACTTGCTAGTTATAAAGTAACTTAAGCGGCTATGTAGTAGGTACACGGTGCCCCGATAAGAGGTTACGGCACACGGCGTGTACCTATTACTTTAGGATGAGCATCTTGCGGGTGGCGGAATAATCCCCAGCGGTCAGGGTGTAAAAATACACACCACTTGCCACAGTCTCACCGAGATTGTTTCTGCCATCCCAGTAGATCGCT
>JAGWBT010000075.1:22570-43793 GCA_021295755.1 Candidatus Poribacteria bacterium | reverse complement strand
GTCCTTGTTGATAGCGCAATTCTAATTCTTAAAGGAACGGGGGAGAATCCCAATCCTTTAGGTTTGGGAGTATGTCAAGTATCAATGCCTTTGCTTTGGAAGTATGTCAATATATCATTGCCCACAAAAAACGTCAAGTGCAAAAGAGGTGGATAGTCCCTCACCAATAGGAGCGCAGCGTTATGAAGTATTTTGCAGTGGAGAGTTCAGACATATCCGTTCCAAACGACTGGATGGATGATCCGGTTCGGCTTTTGAAGGTTAGTTGGAAAGGCAAACCTATTACCGGCTTCAACCAGTCTTCTCGCCGCTGCTATGTCTATCCGGTGGTGACGCCGTCGGGTGTCCCTGTTACAAACGAAAGACCGACCAGCGACCATCCTTTCCACCAGTCAATCACCGTCGGGAACGACTACTTCTTCACCTACCAGACATCTGCGGCTGGGCGATTTGAGGACCCCGGCATGTGCTTCTACACCAACGAGCCTGACATGCGTGGGAGAGGAGAGGGACGCATTGTGGCGATGACGCACAACGAATGCACGGAGTTCAACGAGAACCATCTGGAGTTCATCGTAAGGATGCAATGGCAGGGACCTGAACAGGGGTACGCCCCAAAGTATCGCCGCGTTGTTGCCGAAGAGATGCGCACCATCAGTGTCTTTCCCGGCGAAGTTGCCAACATCCTCGACGTGCGTTCACAACTTAGACCAACGGAGTGGGATATCCGCTTGGGCCCGTCACGGCACGGATATTTCACGATTCGGATGACCGACCATCTCAGGGTTGTGGACCGGGATGGTGTGAAACAGGACGGTAGCATTGTGGATTCTGAAGGACGACGAGACGATGAAGTAGGTTGGCAGCACGCAGATTGGATTGATTACTACGGAACGGATGCCCAAGGGCGCACCGCCGGTATTGCGGTTTTCCAGTTTCCTTCGATGGGAAATGTGGCTTGGTATGCGGGGGACTATGGAAGTATCCGGGTCAACCCTTTTCGCAAGGGAGCCACCTATGTATCCCGTGGAGAAGAGGTGGACCTGGCCATTCGGGTGGTCGCCCACGATGGAGACCCCTACGAGGCGGGTGTTCCAGATCTGTACGAGTCCTTCAAGCAGGAAACCGGATAATTTCAGGAGAGGAGATTGAGCCATGTCAAATGTATCTGCTTCCGCCCAAACAAAGGTTGGGACGCCGCGCATAGACGACCGGGACTGGAGCCAACTCACACTCGGTCAGCGCATTCAGCAGCTTGAGGTCGAGGGCTACGTGGTTCTCCCAGATCTGCTTGATGCGGACCACATTGCGCGTCTCAAAGCCCAAACATCGCAGCTTGAAACGACGCACGTAGACTACAGTGTCCATCAACGGGGGAAGTCAAGCATCCAGTTCGCCGGCGGCGCGATCTCTGAGCTGATTGCGTATCCACCGATGATTGAGTTCCTCAAAGAGTTGTGCGGCGATCAAGTTGTTTTGATGTCCTACGATTACTCCCGATCTGAGCCCGGACACCCTGGCATCAGTCTGCACTGCGACGGTCAACCTTGGGGCTCCCGGATTTTCAGTGCGGAGTACACCTGTCCCAAAATTATCCGTGTCCTCTACTACCTAGACGATTTAATCCCCGAAGTTTCGCCTTTCCGCATAGTGCCGAGATCCCATTTGAGTTTCCACAACGAAGCAAACCCCTACCTGCGCTACGCAGAACACCCCGAAGAGATGATGGTGACGTGCAAGGCGGGTGCTGCGGTGCTGTTTAATAACTATGTCTTCCACGGCAACTACCCAAACGTCGGGACATACCCACGGGAGGCGCTGCAGCTTTCATACCGACCGACTTGGGCAGGACCCGCCGCCGAGGTGGAGCCTTGGGACAAGAATGAAGTTGCCAAACTCTCCCCAGTTGTGCGTGAGTTGATGGGTGACCGCAATGCTCGCATTTGGATATACGAGGGCGGCAATAAACCGCCCAATATGCCCCACGAAGCCCCCGGCATGAATCCGAGTCGGTGGGAGCGTGAGTAATACAGCGCGTAGCCACTCAACCCCGATTTACCGGGATTTCGTTACACTCAAGCTGCCATAATCAGAGAACTTACCCACTCCTGATGCGGATTCAGGATTTTGTACGTCGTGCCGGCGGGGATGTGAATCATATCCCCTTCGGTTATCTCCTGTTCTTCACCACCGCTTTGGAGCACACCGCGATTCTCTACCACATAGTAGACCTGCTCAATATCCGTGTGACACCGTTCAATTGATTCGTTACCGGGCTGCACAGACTCACGAGCGATGAATTGCATTCCCTTCAGACAACCGTTCTCACTATCGTCTTCAGGTTCTAGTTGATACCATCGTACCGCACCGGCACCATCCCCCTGCGGCGGTGTCTGGGTCCAATTGCGGATGGTAAACTTACCATCCCTGCTCGGAACACCCATACTGATGACATGATGTTCCAACCAACCTTCATTCATGGTGTTGAACATCTGGTGATGGATGTCGGCCGGTAAGTAAACTGCATCCCCATCTTTTACGGGATAGCGCTTATCGTCAAACAGCACTTCTCCCTTCCCGCTGAGGATGTAGTAGACCTGCTCCAAACTTTCATGTTTGTGAAAATCGGATGTCTTGCGTCCTTGGAGCGCGTGCCGGGCAAAGCCGCCCAACCGATCCAGACGATGCCGATCATCGTCACCGCCTTCCTTCACGGAGCGTAGACATCCCCAATGTACTGCGCTTAAATGAGCGATGTTAGGTTGGACATCACGCCAGTTCTTTATATAAGCCATTTTTTCCCCCTTATCTAATTACACTTTTTGGTAGTAGGGAACAACGATTGTTGTTCCCTACCGGTATTATTCGCCCACAAACGCCTTAAACAGCCCTATATACAACGCAAGCACCTTCTCCGGATCTGGTCCCCGATATGCGCATTCATTGGAGATATAGCCGTCAAATCCAATGCGTTTGAGCCACTCGAACATCTGACGGTAAAGTTCAAAGGTTTCCGGCTCCTCGGCAGCGTGGGTATGCACTGCCGTGATGTGTGGCGCAACCTGTGAAAAGAGCGGTTCAATGCTTCCCGCCTCGCAACCGAAGAACTGGCAGTTGAATACGAACCCGACGTTAGGCAGATTTACACCTTCGATGACCTCCATCGCTGGGACGGGATCTATGAAAGATCCGTGCATTTCGATGGATACTGTAATGCCCTTCGGTTGGGCATACTCCCCAAGTGCCTTCAGTGCATCGGTGACATACCCGACAACGGCATCGCGGGTGTTATCGTCGAATCGGTCACCGAGAACGCGGACGTGGTCACAACCCATGAAGTCCGACATCTCAATAACGCGCCTGATGCGGCGTACGCTTTCGACACGATCATCAGCATCTGGTGAGTGGAAATTCTGGCAACTCGTCAACGATGAAATCACCACCTCGCTGGCATCGACTTCATCTTTGAGCCTTCCCCATTGGTCTTCGGGTGTGTCCCACTCGAAGCCGTGTTTCTGCTCATAGTCCATCAATAACTCAACGCCGTGATACCCTGTGGCTTCAGCGATTTTGAGTATTTTGCTCAGTTCCCAATCTTGACAGGTCTGATATGTGTTCAGCGACCATTTCATAATACTTCCTCCGAATTTGAATTTGTCAGCAGAGTGTAACACATACAAGGGATCAGGTCAACTATAGAAGTCTCTATTCTTCCACCCGCCTCAATTCTTCCACCAACCACCACATATCGTTGGGCATTGGAGCGGAAAAAGTCAGTCGTTCCTCCGTCTCCGGATGGATGAATCCAAGCGTATGGGCGTGCAGTGCTTGGCGGTTAAGTGCCACAAGTGCTTCTTTAACAGCAGCGGAAGGGGCATCATGGATGGCGCGGGCATACCCGCCTCCATAGACGTGATCGCCGGCCACAGGGTGGCCGATATGACTGAGATGGACACGGATCTGATGGATGCGTCCCGTTTCTAATGTCAGCTTGAGGAAGGAGAGCCGGTCATACCGTTCAAGGAGGTAATAATGAGTGACTGCTTGACGGCCACCGATCCCTGTGACTGTCATCTTCCGTCTGTCTCGCGGACTCCGGATGATGCGGGCATTGACGGTTCCCGTTTCGTTAGGAGGTACACCGCAAACAACAGCGTAGTAATGACGTGTGGTGGTGTGTGCCTCAAACTGCGCTGAAAGGTGCCGATGTGCGTGATCTGTCTTAGCGACAACAATCACGCCGGAGGTATCTTTGTCGAGACGATGCACGATGCCGGGGCGTTGAACGCCGCCGATGCCGGGGAGGGTTTCACAGTGATGGAGCAACGCATTGACCAGCGTGCCGGATTGAGCCTCACCGGCGGGATGGACAGTCATACCTGCCGGTTTGTTCACGATGATCAGAGCGGAATCTTCATGCAGAATATCGAGCGGAATCGGTTCCGGTTCAATGGTCTGAAGAGGGCGTGGGGCGGGAAGTGTGAGGGAAACCCGATCGCCGGTTCGGAGTTTGTAACCGGGCTTGGACGGTTTGCCGTTGACGGTTATAGCACCTTCGCGAATCAGTTTTTGGATGTATGTTCGCGACAGAGAAAAGAGGGGTGTCATCTCTACCTCCGTCTCTATCTGCTCTGGGAGTTGTGCCTCGACAAAGCGGTCAAGTCTAACATCGGTTGGGGCGAGGTCTCTGTTAGACGCACCCTCCCCAAAAGGGGCAAAATCG
The DNA here is from genome assembly GCA_021295755.1 of Candidatus Poribacteria bacterium. Classification (NCBI taxonomy): domain Bacteria; phylum Candidatus Poribacteria; species Candidatus Poribacteria bacterium. The sequence continues at coordinate 39,070 of JAGWBT010000075.1, read as the reverse complement.
AAAACTTGAGACTTAGGCATGATGAGGTATAGTAAATCTAGTAGTAGGCATATTGCTCTGAATCCCGATTTTATCGGGGCTCCGTATGCCGTAACCTCTTAAAGCCCCAGAGGGGCGACATGTGCCACATTGGGTTATGTACGATATATTGAGAGTATCTCTCAACGGTAATCTGCGTTAGAAAATATGAATGGCGCGGTCATAAGCTGCCTCAGCAGATTCCATAACAGCTTCAGCGAGGGTCGGATGTGCGTGGATTGTGTGCGCCAAATCGGCGACCGATGCCTCCATACGGATGGCAACCACAGCTTCATGAATCAGGTCTGAAGCGTGCGCGCCGAGGATATGGACGCCAAGGATGTCGCCAAATTCCTGATCTGAGATAACCTTGACGAATCCATCTGTTTCGCGCATTCCCAAAGCCTTACCGCTTGCTGCGTAAGGAAATCGCCCGACCTTGACCGCGTAACCTTCTTCTTCGGCTTGTGCTTCCGTCATGCCGCATCTAGCAATTTCGGGAATTGTGAAAACGCACCACGGTATAGTGCTGTAATCCATCTCCGCTTCCCCGCCCATGCAGTTTTGTGCAGCGACAATCCCCTCTGCCGATGCAACGTGCGCCAACAGATATCGACTCGCCACATCGCCGACTGCGTAGATGCCCGGTACATTCGTCTCCATCCGTTCATCGACGACAATCTTGCCTTTATCTGTACGGACGCCGACGGTTTCCAATCCAATACCTTCCGAGTTGAAACTCCTGCCGATAGAAATCAACATCTTCTCAGCGCTAAAACTTTCGCCAGACTCTAATATTGCCGTCACGCCCGATTCCGATTTGTCCACAACCGTTACGTTGGCATCTGTCTTGATTTCGATCCCTTTGCGTCTCATCAAAAGGCGGAGCTGTCGAACAATCTGCACATCCTCCGTAGCGAGAATTGTCGGCAGCAGTTCAAGGACAGTGACATCGCAGCCCAATCCGTTGAAGATCGACGCAAACTCACAACCGGCAACGCCGCCGCCAACGATGATGATACTCTTGGGAAGTTCCGTCAGTTCGAGAATTCCCGTTGTTGTCAGCACCTGCTGTTCATCAATTTCAAAGAGAGGGATATTCGCGGGCTCTGAACCGGTGGCGATGATAATCCGATTCGCTTCTATCTGCTCCTGTGTGCCGTCCGATTTCGTCGCTGCTATCCTGTTCCGCCCGGTGAGGATACCAGTTCCGTTAATTGTATCAACCCCGTTTCTTTTGAGTAACTGTGCAATGCCGCCGGTTAGCTTTTTGACAGTAGCTTCCTTGTGTCCTAGCACCTGCGAATAATCTATCTCTGCGCCGCTAATTTTGATTCCAAATCCCTCTGCCTCCCGAACTTGCGTAGCGAAGTGTGCCACCGAAAACAGCGTTTTGGTTGGAATACACCCCCGATTTAAGCAGGTGCCTCCCCATTCCCCTTTTTCGATTAAGCAGACTTTGCCTCCTAACTGAGCAGCCTTGATCGCTGCAACATAACCGCCCGGTCCCCCTCCAATTATAGCAACATCATAAACAGACATTAACATCTCCCATAGGTGAAGAAATTCAAAGATTAAATTCTTATATCACAGTTGCCAATTGCTCCCAGATCTCCTCCGGCACTGGCGTAGTTGCCGCAGCAAAATTCTGTTCAACCTCCGCTGCGTCTTTAGATCCTGTCAGGCTCATATGGATAAGCGGTTGACGCAGACAGAATTGGATTGCTAAATTGAGCAGATTCTGATTGTTTTCTGCTGCCCACTGCCAAAGTCGATGCGCCTTTTCTCCCTCCGGCGGTCGAGCAGCTACGTCCGGTTCAACACCGGAAAGCAGTCCCATTGCGATTGGGCTGCCGTTGATAACTCCAATATCGTGCTTTGCCGCAAAGGGCAACAAGCTCTCAGCAGCGGTCTGGCTAAGCAGCGTGTAGTCAAGGAAGGTCAGGATCACATCCACAACACCCGTTTCAATGGCGATACGGTGAAACTCATGTTCACGCACACCCAATCCAATAAAGCGTAGTATCCCTTCGTCGCGCATCCGCTGGAGTTCCTCAAACGCTCCACCCTTTGCAATCACAGGGTCCATGCTGTCCGGATCGTGAACGAGACACACATCTAGATAGTCTGTGTCCAACAACCGCATGCTATTTTCGACGCTTCGGCGCGTCGTTGATGCCGAAAAGTCGCCACGCCATTCGGGATGCGTCCCTATCTTTGTTGCCAAGTAGATCTTCTCACGCCAACCACCAGCCAACGCTAGCCCAATCCGTCGTTCACTTTCGCAAGCCCCATACAACGGTGCCGTGTCGAGGTAGTTCATTCCCAGTTCTATCGCCCGATGTACCGCTTCAATCGCTTCATCATCGGATACATTGTCGCGTCCAACACCTGCGCCGCCCATACTGAGCGCGGTTACTTCTAAACCTGTGCGCCCCAACCGACGGCGAGGTAGCATTGTACTTTCCTGTGTCATGATTATTCCTTATTGTATAGAACTATCCAAGTTGCTAGTAGTAGACATATTGCTCTAGATCCCACAGACACCAGACCAACAAGCAACAACTCGCGCCATTATCAATCTTGCTGACAAGCCCCCTTCCCTTTAGGGAAGGGATGTAGTCAGCCAAACCCCGTCAATTAGTGAAAAAAGGTAAAATTGCCGGTAAAATATGGTATACTTGTCTTGGCTTTCGTGGGAAGGTACGACGCCACCGCTCGGTGGTGCTTCCCACACCCTATCGTACAGGAAATGAAAGTTAGAAAGCTGAATCCCATGAAAACCTACAAGTTTAAGTTATATTCCAATCACGGTAATCGTGAATTGCACAAGACGATAGACGGACACGCTCACGTCTGGAATCATTGTGTAGCGCTCCAGCGTCGTTACTACGCGACTGATAAACCATATCTCTAAACTGAAACGGTTGCCTAAGTTCGCCCATTGGAATCAACTGCCAAGCCAAGCGATTCAAGACGTGGTTGGACGAATAGATAAAGGCTACCAGGCAATGTTTGAAGCCCGTGCTTTGGATAAGAAATGGGGGCGTCCCCGTTTCAAGCCACGTCGCAAATATAAGTCATTCACGCTACTACAAGCAGGTTGGAAATTGCTACAAGGAAATCGCATCAAAATAGGAAAGTGTATCCATTCCTATTTCAAGTCCCGTCATATTTTTGGCACTCCCAAGTGTTGCACGATAAAACGGGACGCTGTAGGTGACATTTATATCTGTATCTTAACAGACTATGAGGAGTCAGACCTTAACCGAGTCATGACGGGTAAAATCGCAGGCTTTGATTTCGGTCTTAAAAGGTATCTTACCGGTCACAATGGACATGATATAGACTCGCCTCTGTTTTTCAAACGGAGTCTCAGCGCTATCAAACGGGCAAACCGAGCGCATTCACGAACCAAGAACAAGTCCAAGAACCGTGAACGGGCAAGGCTTGACTTAGCACGAAAACACCGCAAGATTGAACGACAACGAGCGGACTTCCACCGGAAGTTGGCACATGAACTCACTGACGCATACGACGAGATTCGCCTTGAGGATCTGAACCTACAGGGCATGAAACGCCTTTGGGGACGCAAGGTCAGTGACTTAGGCTTTGCCGATTTCGTCAAGAAGTTTTGTTATATCGCCAAGAAAAAAGGTGTCAAAATCACCTTCATTGATAAATGGTATCCTTCGCCTAAAACTTGTTCCGTTTGTCGTGCTGTCAATGAAGCGTTGAATCTCCGTGATAGCACATGGCAATGCAGCGATTGTGGTGCAGTCCATGACCGAGACCGTAACGCTGCAATTAACATCTACCGGGTTGGGGCATCAACCCTCGAAGGAGAGGACGTAAGAGGCGGTTCGCTGTCCTGTCCTTGTTGATAGCGCAATTCCACTCCCTATGGCGTGGCGGATGAGAATCCCCACCCTTTAGGGGGTGGGAGTATGTCAAAGAGTAAATAGCAGCCTATATTATAACTCCCGGTGTAAATGTCCGCGACGCGCATCCGGTGCAATGACGCTCACCCACTGAATCCCTTTTACAGTGTCGTCAGGAATATGGCCATGCTCCACGCCTTTGGGGGTTACAACCAGATCGCCCGGTCCAATCCGATACGATTGACTCATGCCATCAGAGGTGCGCAGGGTAACAGTTGTTGTGCCTTCGGTGAAGTACCAATATTCATCATAGTCGTGATAGTGTAGCTCTGTTGGCTGATCTTTGGATACTGCAAAGTGGCCAATACTTCCCATATCCACTGGATCGAGGAGGGGCTTAACCGCTTCTCCGACGCGTTCTCCAGCACTGAGTTTGACCACATAGATATCTGTTTTCATCGCTATCTCCTCTGGTCCTTTGATTGTTTTGTTTCCACTTAATCTCTGTTGGTTATGGTATCTTAAACGACCTGTCCCATCAAACCTGTAGCGAGGATGTTATCACAAATTGAGCGGAGAATGCTATGAAAAAACGGTAAAGTTGAAGCACCGCATCCACCTAAAGCTGATACATCTATTACTACCTGTAAAATCTATCCTGAATGTGATATAATAAAAGTGACAACAAGTCCTCTTACCGCATCACAATTTTAACTATGAAACTAAAAATTCCTAAATTTCTCAGGAGTTCGAAGCAGAAAATCACGGTTCCATCGGTTCTGGAGGAAAGCAAACCCATAGAGCAACCGCAGCCATTCGATCCAGATGGAATCCGATACTGTCCACAGCGTCCTTTCCCGCCCTATCGCCATGTGCCGGGGGTCACACCACATCCGATCAGAGATCCAGAAGGGCATAGCTACGGCTTGGAGGACGACGATAGCCCGGTTTGCCTGCCCGCGGATTGGCGTCAAACTGAAGATTATCTGTACGGAGTCGATCTCTATAATTTTGCCTATTGGTGGGAAGCGCATGAGGCGTGGGAAGGGCTTTGGAATAAAACGGAGGACGATTGTCGGTTGTTTCTACAGGGGTTAATTCAAATTTCGGCGGCGCTGATTAAGTACCACATGCGACAACTGCGCGGGCTGCAAAGTCTTTCAACCAATGGACGCAACAAACTACGTCAGGTGCTAACCAACCTCGACAATCCAACAGGGATGTACATGGGTATGGATCTCCCCGAATTCCTAGCCCGCCTTGATACCTTTTGCGAGCCGTTCTTTTCCGATACAGTCTCGGAGCAAACTTACTCTCACGTGACAGTGAGGCCGCTCATTCACCTGCATTTCTAGACTATGGTCGAAGTTAAGAGAGAGTCACTTTTAACTTCTTGCAGCATTCCGCGAGTCGTGTTATAATTATAAAGACTAGATGATTCTACAAAAGTAAAATCTCAACTATATGCTGCGCTTAATCAAAGAACAACAAACATGAGGGGGATTCATGGTTCAATATAGAAAACACACTTTGCCTATCGCAATTCTGGGAGCTGCTGTTATCATTGCGCTCTTTCTCGTTCCGCTGGGAGAAAGAACTGCGTTAAGTGATCGCGATGGCAGAAACAGTCTCATGCTGCAGAAGGCGCTAATAGAGGTGATTAGAAAGGCAGATGTACATTACTACGACAACGTCGATCAGCAAGAGATGTTTGAAGGGGCTATCAAAGGTGCACTTGCCGCTCTAGACGATCCCTATTCTTTCTACCTGCCGCCGGTGGATCAGAAACGCGAGGAGGAGAATCTCTATCATGCCAAATTTGGCGGACTGGGTATTCAGATTTATGCAGATAAAGGCTTTATAAAAATTGCTCGACCTTTGGCGAATACGCCAGCGATGCGAGCAGGGTTGCAGGCAGGCGATTACATAACCAAAGTTGATGGGGAGCCGATTCATATTAGTGCGGGTGGACAAACACTTTCAGAGGTTGTTGATATTTTAAGAGGATTGATTGGTACGGAGGTTACAGTTACGGTGCAGCGCCGAGGATATTCGGAACCGTTTGATGTGACCCTAATTCGTGAGGAAATTAAGATTGAGAGCGTTCGGGAAACAAGACTAGAAGACGGAATCGGTTATATAAAAATTGAGAACTTTACCGGCAGAACCGTTGAAGAGTTCAAGAAAGCGTTAAATACTTTACTTGATACTGAAGACGGAGCGATGACGGCACTGATTTTGGATCTCCGAGATAATCCAGGGGGATTGCTTAAAGCTGCCTACGATGTAGCGGATGCCTTTATCTCTAGGGGTATTATTGTGTCAACACACGGACGACTTAATCGATACAACCAACAGTATCCAGCAACGCATGAAATCCTGTGTCCAGCGGAGGTCGAGCTAGTTGTGCTTGTAAATGAGTATAGTGCGAGCGGTTCTGAAATTGTCGCAGGTGCCATCAAGGACTCCAAGCGGGGAGCCGTTCTCGGCAAGAAAACTTTCGGCAAAGGTGTTGTTCAGCAACGGTTTCCTTTGAACAGCTTAGAGAAAAAAGGCGCAGTTTCACTCACAATCTCGACTTACTACACGCCGAGCGGCGTCTCGATTAACGAAAAAGGGATTGAGCCAAACATCGTGGTTGAGATGAGCAAACTCGATAAAGTAACGGCGGCGATGCGGGTCTATGCTGCGGAATATGTCAAAACGTTTGTTGAAGAGTGGATCGAACGGACAGAAAAGGAGATGGGTGAAACGCCCAAAGATTTTTCTCAGTTGGAGGTGGAACTCCCAGAGTTAATGGCAACACTTATGGAAAACAAGATCACACTTGATATGGAGATTGTCAAGAACGAAGCGAAGGCGGTCTTCAACAGAAATATCGGTATTGATCCATTGATTGATCTCGTCAATGACAACCAGTTACAGAACGCAATCCAACTGATCACAACGGACGGAATTGAAGCAGTCCTCGCACCATCTACAACAATAGACCTCTAAAAAAATCCTAAATTTACAGAAGTTAGATTTTTATCTCTGCTGAACAAGGTCAATCAATCTTTTTGGAAGTGGAAGAAGATTAGTGTGAGGCCTGTTCGAGATTACAGCGGCCGTATATAGTGTACCTGCCGGGCAATTTCGACGAAGCCCATCTTGGGATAAAATTCCGTTCCAATCTGATTTTGTTCCAACGTCTCAATCCGCGCGTAAAGCATTCCTTCCTCTTTGAGATATACCAATGCAGTCTCAATCAGTTGTGTTCCCAACCCTTGCTGTTGGAAGTCTGGGTGCACAGACAGGTTTGGGATTCCGCCGATTTTCGTTTGACGATTGACATAGGTGGTGATATAACCCGTCACCTCTCCGTCAATCTCTGCGACGAACACACCGTCCGCGTTTGCTTCTACATCATCGTTAATGTGCGGCATCTTGCGCTGTTTCCAATCGAGTTCATTAATAATACCGAACCTGTCTTCGATATTCTTATCGATTGAAACTCCCTCGAAACAAATCGCCGTGATTTGCCGTAGCGTTTCAAGATCTGATGGTCGATATTTCCTTATCACAATTTCTCCTTCCTGCAAGTTGCCGCTAGGGCTGCACCCGTAGTGGTGATTTTGGTTAATTTCTCTCTCCAAGCTGCCACACAATAATCGGAAAATGGTCCGGTGTTCAGCAGCCAAGCAAGTTCTCGACATTGTTTCTCATGCCCAAAGTGCACCAGAAATCAGCTGTTTCAGATATTCGATTTCATGTGCTGCCGTTTCATAGGGTGGGTGATGGCTGCCATGTTCGATAGAAATGTAACCGTCAAAACCCTTGTCCTTTAATATCCGTGTGAACTCCGTAAAATCCTCCTCCCCGGCATCCAGAAATGTCAAATTGGGCCAATTTCCTATCCAATTGTGTGCATGAACATGAACAACGTGGGGACCTAACTGCGCTGCTGTGTCGAACACCGATTCGCCTAATAGCGGTGTCTGGATATTCACCTTCAGATTTTCCATCCCTACGTCGGCTAACAGTTTGAGTGTAGTTGGACTCGTATCTGTTAGGTTAGGACCCGAATGGATAACCTGATGGGTTTCAAGTGGAAACACGATGCTGTGCGGCATACCCATCTCACAAATCCGCTGTAATCCTCTCACGCAGGCATCCCACTGCTCCGCCGTTGCATCGGCGCTGCCGACATTGCCGGTGTAAGTGCGGATGAAGGGACCTCCCAACTGAATCGCATACTCGATATATCGCACTGCATCCCGGATACTCTGCTCCCATGTCTCCAAACTTGTGGTGAAGTCAAAATATGGGCAGATCTGGACAATTTCGAGGTGGTGTGCGTCCATTATCCCTGTGAGCCACTTTAGATCTGCGCTAGAGAGGTACTGTTCCCAAAACTCTAATCCGTCGTATCCCATCCGCGCCAACGTCGGGATCGCTTGTTCAATATCCTGTTGTGTGTTGCCAAAGGCATTCGTGCAAAACGATGCTTTCATGCTGTTCTCCTTTGCGAGGTTATTGCCTTAGATTTGCCGTTCCTACAACAAGCACGGGCAAGATCGCGAATTTCAAGCGGACTTATGTAGATGGTTCGCTTTTATGTGCCCGACTTTTCGCTTGCAACAGTCTGCCCATGTTACCTGTCGCTGTAGGTTGTGGGGCTGCTGATGTGCCTGTCCTCGACACCGAATCTGATTCGCCTCCACCCTGATAGCCAAATTGGGATGCCGAGGAAGGGGCGAAATCACTAGGCGTTGTCGATGTTTCCTCTGTTAGGTTTGCTTTCGTTTGCCTCAAGCGTGAAAGTGTTAGCGATGATGCAGGGTCCTCTCGGCGACGCAGGGATGTCAATTGTGCTTTGAGTTCCGTAAGATAGCCGCTCGCAATACTGAAACGGCGCAGAATCATCTCCAAGACGAATAGAATCAAGCTGATTATCAACAGAACAAACGAGAGTGGTTTCAGGTGTTCAATCGCTGTCCCGCGGTGTTGAGTGATCTGTTTAGGTGATGGCTCAAAAATTCCGTTGGTTCGGCTGGCAAGTGCATTGAGCAACTGACGATTCGTCTCAAATTCGGCAAACTCCGGGGGGTAAGAGAGAACAAGGCTTTCATAAGCAGTGCTTTCGACCTGCCCATCTCGGTTTTTCTGGACAGTAAGAAGATATGATCCGCGCTCACGCACGGGGAATTCTGCCGAATATCGCGTCGGTGTAACGCGGTGCAGCTCAGCGACCTCTCCCCCGGCGTTGGGTAGAGCGATACGCGCATCAAATGTGATTCCGTGCGTTGCTATGGTTGACGCCATATCTATGAATAGTTGGCCCCTACCGTACTGGTGAGTTACCCTCAAATCGAAATCACCTGCTTCATCTATTGATAGTAACACCCAATTAACAACCTGCACCCAGAATTTGCCGAAATTCTCCCACTCAATCCAATCCGCCCCCCAACCGGGCTTCACATCAGAGGTAAAGGCGATAGACCTACCAAGCCCGTAGTTCCACCCAGCAAGGATTGGGTGATCTTCATGGGAGTGGATATAGGTCTGTGCGAGTTCCTTTTCTGAGGTAGCAATGTAGCCGTAGAGTTTCGGTACGCGATCAATCCCCGCTAACATTGGGTAATCTCCATCATTAACGCTTGGCTGAAACGGTTCTTGAACCGTATACTGCTGCGTTTGACGCACCTCGTCAGCCATAATCTTTGGAAGCTCACTGATGTTCCGAACATCGCGGTATCCACCGCCTCCCGCTTCAGCGATTGCTTTCATCAGTGCCCGGTCCGCATCACCGATAGCGATGGTCGAGAGAGTCATCTTGTCTGCTGCAATCCGTTTCGCCAACGGAATAAAATCGCCCTCCGATTTGCCGTCTGATAGAAGCAGGATATGTTTCTGTTTCGCGTCAACCGTTTGAAGTCGCTCATGAGCCTTCTCCAGTGCGGGATACATCTTCGTACCACTGCCGGGACGCAACTTTCCAACTTCACGGAGCATATCTTCGTGTGCGGTTGTTGGTGGGCGATCCATCCTGATTTTCGCGGCGAAGGCTATCACCCCGACGCGGTCTTCGTCGTCGAGCGCACGAATGGAGGCACGTACCCCTTCAAGTGCCAACTGGATTTTCTGATACGGACCGATATAGTTTGCCATACTTCCAGACGCATCGACAACAAGCATCAATGCAAGGGATTCTTTTTTCTGACGAGGTGTCATTTCGAGGGGCAACACCTTTTCCAGCGGTGTGTCGTGGTAGCCACCCCTACCGAACGCCCGGTCCCCGCCAATCACGACTAATCCTTTCCCCAGATCGCGAACGTAGCTTTCGATATGCTCCATCTGAAGGGCGGAAAGTTCATCGGCGGATACGTTGCTCAAGATTATGGCATCGCTGTTTTGGAGCGTGACAAGATCGGTTGGAAATTCGGAGGGAGAGAGGATTTTAACCGCCAAACTGTTCATTTCAAGGACAGTCGTCAGTGCTTCTGTCTGTCCAGTATCTCCCTCAATATACAGGATATGCGGCGTTCCATAAACGCGGGTAACACCGTACCCCGTGTTGTTTTCGGGGTTATCGCCGGTAGCGTTAGCAACAGAGAGCTCGATTCGATACTTATAGACATTTTCCTCAGAAATTCGTTGCGGAAAATCAATTGGCTGCTTACCCCGTTCCAAAACTCTCGTTTGAGGTTCAGTCACAGGGATGTCGTTGCGGTAAAGTCTCACTTGAACCGCTGTATCCGCTGTTGTTTCGACAATCGCGCGGACCGGGAAAGTTTCATCTACTCGCACCTGTGACGGGGTTTCCAGCGTTCTCACCCAGACTTCGTATTCCCGCTCGGACAACAGTGGCAGCGTGAAGATCTCGATTTCACTCGCCCGGACGAGGTCTAGCAGAGCTGCTGCTTCACCGGCGTTTTGAACGCCATCACTCAGCAGTACCAGCCGCTTTTGTCCTACTTGCCCATCGGGCGATAGACTCAGTCCCAGTTGAATCGCTCCTGCGAGATTGGTTGTCGTTCGGTCAAGTTCTACACTATATAAAATCTCTTCTGTTAGATGGGGCTGCGCTGCTGTAGACTGATTTAGCACACTCACTGCAGCTCCCCCTGCGAACAGAATGACGCTGAATAGGTCGGTCGGCTTGAGTGCGTCAAGGGCTGCGTTAATCTGCTGGATTCCTGCTTTTTGCTGTACCGTTGGAACGCTGTCAGACACATCAAGGAGGAACACGACAGCGAGGATATCTTCTTGGCCTTTCTGCTGCAAACCGACTAATGCCAAGATGAGGCAGAACACCGCCCCAAGACGCAGTAGGAGGGTCCCAATCTTCCGCCAGCGCGCTGCCTCAACGCGTGTGTAAGAATTAATAATCAGCAAGATTGGAATGATACCGAGGAGTAAAAAAAAGAAGGGATTACTAATCTGGAACATAAGGATCACAAAGTCCTAAACTGTCTAGGCCAGAAAGACTCTAGCTCCGCTAAAAAGGTCATCTCTTCTTTTCGTGTTGGGTGACTGATAGTAAGTGACCGGGCGTGTAAAGCCAACGCTTTCTGTCCAAATTTGACTTTAGACCCGTACCGAAAATCGCCAATCACTGGATGCCCACGATGTGAAAATTGTACACGAATCTGATGATGTCTACCTGTTACGAGTTCAATCTCAACCCAGGACACACCTTTGTGATACCGAAGCCGACGAAAAAACAATTCCGCACGTTGACCGCCGGGCCCTTTAACTAGATGGCTTGTGGGACCACGGCGATGAATCTGATCGACCAACGTTCCGTTAGTTGGCGTTTTGCCTTCGACGAGTGCCCAGTAAATTTTTCGGACATCTCCCACCCGAAACTGTTCAGACAGCCGTTTTGCTGCTTTGGAGGTCAGCGCGAACACAACGACACCTGACGTCGGTCGGTCAAGTCGGTGGACAAGACCTATATAAACATTGCCGGGCTTATTAAACTTATCTCTTATATATTCCCGGGCATAATCCAACAGCGACGTATCGCCGGTGCGATCGCCCTGTACCAACATACCCGCCGGCTTACGGACGACGAAAAGATGATTATCGGTATAAAGAATTTTCAATGTTTGCAAGGTAAATGAAACGTAAGGGTATAGTCTACCGTAATCCCTCTATCCATTTACTCCCGATTTCGGTTCGGCAGCGACCTGCTGTAGCCGTTTTTTTAAAACTTCTGGATTCGTCCTAATTTCGAGTTCAATTTCTAACACAAAAAACTGCACAGATTCTGGAAGCGAAAATTCTGTCGTGGCTGCAAAGGCTTCTAGTTTCTGGGAGTCTTTCTCAGTTGTTACAACTATATTCACCCCAATATCACGCGCTCTTGTGCTGATGTCGTTGAGGTCTGCCAACGAGTAGCGGTGATGATCGGGGAACGCTAGAAGTTCCACAGCCTTTGGTCCAAACTGGCGAAGCGTTCCAACAAAGGCTTCGGGGTTGCCGATGCCACATACCGCAAGGATGTGCTGCCCTTTTAACAGATCTAGCTCACATTCTTCACCTGTACTCAGTTGATACAATCTTGTGGGTTGATGACGGGTCTCGAAAATCTGTTTCTCTTGTACAAATGGCTCAAAGTTGATAGGTGCTGCCACAAGGTCTGTCCGCGTTAGTAAGAGGATATCTGTTCTTCTCAAAGCAGTTTTCGGTTCACGTAACGTCCCCGCTGGGAGTAATCTCCCTGTGCCAAAAGGCTGGGTGCTATCAATTGTAAGGATGTCCAGATCTCGTGCCAACTGTCGCCGCTGAAAGCCATCGTCCAAGATAAGTACGCCTTCCGCGTGCCCCCAAAGCTGAATCACTTCAAGACCGGCAGTATAGCGATCACTCCCAACCACAACGGGAACACCTGGTAGCTTACGGGCTATCATGCCAGCCTCATCGCCACTTTCTGTCAGAGATGTCAGAATCTGTTTCCCATCGGATACGACTAAGGTTGAATGACGGTCTTCTCGACCATAACCACGCAGAAGCACCCCCACTTGGAATCCTTCGTTTTGCAGATATTTTGCTATCCAGATGACTACCGGCGTTTTGCCTGTGCCGCCGGCAGCGATATTTCCGACGCTAATCACCCTACAAGGAAGGTGTTTCTGTTTGAGAATCCTACAATCGTAGAGCCAATCTCGCGTCCTGAGGACTACGGCGTAGATATAGCTCAGTGGAGTCAGCAAGCCAATCAGGAGAGATGGAATAATCCCCGTCGCCCTGCCCGTAATGATAGCGTACAGATAATCCTTCATGAGTAATTCTGCTCGATGAGTCTAACAATCTTATCACGGTTTGTTTCTATCAATTCCCGCTGTTCGGGCCAAAATATCGCCGGAAGTGCCTCGATTGGATACCACGCGAGTTCGTAGTGGTGTTCAACATCCGTTGGAATACCCTCCACCTGTTCTGTAACAAAGAGGAAATAGTGGGTTGTAATCCAGCAAACTCTGTCATACGAGAGACGCTCTCGAATTTCCAGTTTTTCAATCAGTTCTAGTGAGGATAAGCCTGCTTCCTCTTCGATTTCTCGGCGGGCAGCATCTTCTAAACTTTCGCCGGGTTCGACACCACCCTTTGGCAAAACGCGCTCCGTAAGACTAAGTTCTCCGACGAGCGCGACATAAATCTGTCCATCTGCTATCCGTGCAACAACGCCCCCCGCAGATGTTCGATCTGAAACACCGGGCGGGCGTTTATACCAACTTTCGTCAATCATTTAATTTCTCCTTGCTTGATGTGATTCAGTATTAACTGAGCGGTTCGCTGCGCTGCGCCGGGTTCCCCCAATTGTTCATACACCCAACGAAGCTGCTCTTGCTGTGCTGCTCGCTTTTTTGAGTTCTGCAACAGTTCAAGGGCGATGGGGGCGATACGTTCTGCTGTCACTTGATCTTGGAGAAGTTCTGGAACGATTTCGCGCTCTGCGATAACATTGGGCAACCCGCTGAGTTCCAGTTTAACGAGGGCTCTGAGGATATGCCACGATAACCTCGACATCTTGTAAACCACAATCATCGGCGTACCTAAACAAGTGGCTTCAAGGGTCGCTGTCCCCGATGCAATGAGCATCAAATCTGATGCGCGCATGGCTTCATATACTTGTTCCCTTACAACGTTGACCAACGGCATCTCTGGCAACGTCGCTGAATCAATACCGGGTGCAAGTGGAAGGACAAATTGGCAATCTGGCACAACCTGATGTATCTGATTCGTAACCTCCAACATCACCGGCAGGAGCCGTTCAACTTCTCGACGACGGCTGCCGGGCATCAGTCCAATCACGGGAGGATCTTCGTTCAAACCGATCGCATGACGGGCTTCCGCACAACTCAGATCGATTCGGGCAAAGTCCAGCAACGGATGCCCAACAAACTCCACATTTGCTCCAGCGCCCCGATAAAATTCCGCCGCAAATGGAAAAATTGATGCGACAGCGGTTGTCGTTTTAGCAATCTTTTTCGCGCGATTTGGTCGCCATGCCCACGCTTTGGGGGGAATATAGTAGATGACCGGAATCCCCAGACGATGGGTAAAACGCGCCAAAGGCATATTGAAATCGCCGAAATCAACCAATACGAGGGCATCGGGACGCTTCGCACGAATCAGATGTTTGAGATGTTTGCGCTTCTTTAAGAAAGCAGGGATGGCGGTAAACACCTCGCCGATTCCCATCACCGCAGAATCGCGGATATGATAGATAAGTTCAACCCCCGCTTCCTCCATCAGATCGCCTCCCATGCCAAATAGCCCTAAATCGGGAGCGACTTCTTTTAGTGCGGCAGCTACACGGGAGGCTTGGAGATCGCCGGACGGTTCACCGGCGACAATCATAATCGTTGGCATGTTGTTGAGTGATGCGTGAAATGTAAAACATAAAAGTTCATGCTAAGAAATCATGCAATAGAAACTGAATTTTTGCTAAAAACTCGGTTTCTCTTTGCGCTTTGTGCTTTTTTTACAGGAGCCACTTCTGTCTTATTTCTCCCCAGCGGTTTGGGTCAAATATTTACCGATAACTTCCTCCGGTATCTCTAGCCTGCCCCCAGTATGACCAAGCACCAAAGGGGTATACTGAATCGGCCCCGATGACTGTGGAATCGTTTCAACCATCAGTAGATATTCCCCCAGCTCCAGTTCCTGAATCATTACCGGACTAGATGCCAATCGCTTAAATTGGTTGTCGAAAAGTTTGGCGTCTAGTTGGTCGCTCTCCGTGCGAATGCCAACCCCCACTTCTCCTTTTACCGTTACATTAAATTTGAAAATTTGGATTTCACTAGGACGGATTAACCGGGGACTGTCGGATGCGGTATCAAGTGGTTTCGGAAAAACCTTTAACAAGCGGATATTCCCTGCCTGCGTTGTTCCTTCTAATGGTCGTGTCCAAAGCTGATAATCCCCCGGCGGCAGAAAGTAGTGAAGCTGCCGACCTTTGTTGCTGCTTCCGACACTCGTAGCCACTACCTTTTGATCTGCTAGCAATGCCGTTACGCCCGGTCCGTCTGCATCAGCAATGATGTAAGCAGGATGCTTTAAATCGAACATCCAGCGTTGCGATCGGTTTTCTAATTTCGCTAACCCATTGGAGAGACCTTTCACTCTGCGAGGCTTCTTACCCATAAACGCCAAATCTTTCTCCTCTGGATTGGCTTTCCAGACCTTGACATAGCCGGGTCCGTATGAAATTTCAAGTATTCCCGGTGTCCGGTTTGTGCCGTTCGGAGCATCCTCGCTAAGCAGGACTTGGAAGCGTTCCCCCTCGTGAATAAGCCCATCGTTCCCTAGGAGACGAGCTCTCAACGCATCCCCTGTCACAAAGAGTTCTTTCGCGTCCTTGACCTCATCAATCCACAGCGATATGATGCCTGCTTCGGTGAAGACACCTTCAAAGCCCTGTTTTGAGTCGAATTCCCCCACGGTTCCCACAGTTTCTTGCTTCCTTTCGATGCGGAATAACCCTGTGTCGTCCGCGTGGTTAGCGATGACTAGTTCTCTGCCGGGAACGGTAATTAACTCCTGAGTATTGCTGCGTGCGGCGACGAGTGCCTGCGTCTGTTTCCCATCCCAAACAAACGCGACCAATCCCCCGGTAAGCAATAGTTCATAAGTCTGACGGGATTTATCTAGCACAAAAGTCTTGGCGCTGCCGGGCTTGATTGGTCCCTCGTATGAGAGCACTTGACCGAACTGTATCCGTTCTTCTATCCGAAGGGGGTGTGTGGTAAGATGTACCTTCTCTGTTTCAACTGTTTTGCGCGTTTGCCAGATTTTTGCGCGGTATTTCCCTTTACTTGGCACCGCTGCGACCGTTTTCGATGGCGCTATCCCCATCCCACCCCAGTGAAATTTTGAGCCAAACTGACTTTCAGAAGTATAGGTCATCGCACCAATCTGTCCCCCGATGGAGTTCACTTCTAGCAACAAAGGGCCATCATTCTCGTTTTCCAGATTGAAGGCGAAGGGGAGTTGTCCCAATTCAACCGTTTTAACCGTTCCGGTTGCCAGCGCAAACGGTTCAAGGAGGAGATGCTGGGTTTTCTCGTAAGGACTCAAGATTAGCCAGCCTCGTCCATCATTCATCACC